>JBDUAU010000700.1:0-1537 GCA_040004485.1 Saprospiraceae bacterium | reverse complement strand
ATAGAGGAGGAAGAATTAATATATTGATTTTAAGTTCAAACTTAAAATAGCGTTCGAGTTTAGATTGTCATTGCTTCTCTTATTATACGTTCCTGATTTTCATCATGCAATTTCTTATACCCAGTAGCCGGAGAAGCACTCGTCTTCCGTGATATCAACTTGAGACCAAGTTCAGGAAGTTTGTTCTGAATGAATGTCCATGCGCCCATATTCGCCGGTTCCTCTTGCAGCCAAACCATGGATGCCCCTTTATAACGTGAGGCAATTTCCAGAAGATGATTTTTATAGATTGGATACAATTGCTCTAAGCGTACTATTGTAATATCCTGAACATTATTCTTCTCTCTGAAATCAATCAGGTCATAATAGATTTTGCCAGAACAGAAGATAACCCGTTTTATTTTTTTTGTCTGAGCTGCAGTGAGCTCCTCTTCAATGACGGGCATGAATTGTGTAGAGCCTGATAATTCTTTTATTGGAGAAATACACTTTGGATGTCTCAACAACGATTTAGGTGACATCACAATCAATGGCTTCCTGAAATTCCACACCATCTGCCGGCGCAATAGATGGAAAAAATTGGATGGTGTAGTCACATTACATATCACCATGTTACCATCACCACAGGCCTGAAGAAAACGTTCAAGGCGTGCACTCGAATGCTCAGGGCCTTGACCTTCATATCCATGTGGCAACAACATAACAAGCCCACTCATCCTGTGCCACTTACTCTCCGCTGCACTGATGTATTGATCAACTATTGTCTGAGCTCCGTTAGTAAAGTCACCAAACTGTGCTTCCCACACTACAAGATGGCCCGGACTGGCCAATGAATATCCATATTCAAACCCCAATACGCCAAATTCGGATAGCAGCGAATTGTAGATCATAAACTTACCTTGCTTCTCAGCAAGATGATCAAGACGGTTGTAAGCCACATAATTCTCATGATCATATACTACGGCATGACGATGCGAAAATGTACCACGTTTTACATCCTGACCACTCATCCTGACATTCATACCGTCTGTAAGCAAACTACCATAAGCTAACAATTCACCGAGGCCCCAATCAATGTTGCCCTCTTCAATAAGTTTTAATTTCGATTTATATATCCTGATGATTTTACTCAGCGGATGAAAATCAGGAGGCAGTTTATGAAGCGCTTCTAATAATGACGTAATTCTTTCTGCAGTAATACCCGTAGACGGTATCGTCAGCATATCTTCAAGAGAGGCATGCTTTTTTAGCTGTCGCCATGCAAGCTCAGGTTCCTGATATTCGTATGGAAGTTTTTTCTCCTTCACCATATCAAGACGCTTCTGGAGATCATTCCAAAAGTTTTTTTCCTGCTCTTCAGAAAGCTTCGCCATTACGGAACAAGACCCATTCTAATGAACTCCTAGCGTTTGGCAGAGAAGTCTCCGAGAAGATCGTCGTAAACGGTTACGAACTCCCTCCTGCCGTAAGTCCACCCTCCCCTCTGGCCTTATCACCAGGAACATAGCTAAGCTTCACGAAATTCCAGACCAAAGTA
>JBDUAU010000684.1:0-1538 GCA_040004485.1 Saprospiraceae bacterium | reverse complement strand
CGAAAGGAATGGCGGAGGTGCGTTCGTCTTTCCCCAACAGGTGCAGCACGCCGTAACCGTCCAGTTCAGGCATCATAATGTCACAGATGATCAGGTCGGGATTGTGGCTGGCGGCTTGCAGGACTCCTTCTTTACCATTTTTAGCGGTAATGACCTCGTAGTTGGCCAGTTCCAGAATTTCAGCGGTATTTTCCCGCATTTCGGGATTGTCTTCGATCAGTAGTACTTTTTTGGTTTCCAAGACAATGTAATTAATTGTGAATCAATCATTTTTCACCTGAGAAGGCACATGATTGGGAACCTGTATATCGAAAACAGTTCCTTTCCCAACCTCGCTCCTAAAGTGTACTGCTCCGCCCATGAGCTCAATGTAATTTTGGACAATATTTAATCCAAGGCCTGTTCCCTGCGCGGTACCCGCATTGTGTGCGCGGAAAAAACGGTCAAATATGTGTTGTTGATCCTGTTCCGGAATGCCTATACCATGGTCTTCAATTTCCACCCGCACCATTTCCTGTGTCGACTGCACATTCAGGAAAATGGATTTGCCCGGTTCCGAATATTTGATCGCATTGGAAAGCAGATTGAAAAGCACATTGCGCAGCAGCTGTTTGTCCAGCCAAACCTCGTGAATGCCAGTGTATTGGAAATGAATGTGTTGACCTTCTTTACAAAGCCCTTTGATCTCCTCAATGAGGGCTTCGCAAAATGCCGGAAGTGTGGTCAATATCGGAACGCTGTTAACCCTACCTTCTTCCAGCTTACCGATCGACATAAAATCATTCAGTATCTCCGTTAGGTTCGTTACTGTCGATTTGATCCGCTGCACATGCTTATGACGCTTGTCCTCCTCTTCTGTTTTGGTGTATCTTCCTATTAATGAGGCCGATGAAAGAATGGTGGCCAGCGGTGTCCGAAATTCGTGGGAAGCAATGGTCACAAACTGGCTTTTCATATTGTTCAGCTCGCGTTCCTTTTTCAGGGCACGGATCACCTCTTCCTGCGACTGTTCCACCCTTTGAATCGCACTCGCCAGTTCCCTGGTGCGCTGCTCTACGCGCTCTTCCAGCTCAGCATTCAGTTTCTGAATTTCCAGATTGGCTTCAATGATGCGGTTCTCCTGTTTTTTTCTCTCCGTTATATCAATCACAAAACTCACGACAAACTCGCCGTCGCTGGTTTTGAATGGGCTGAGACTTACCTCTACCGGAAACTCGCTGCCGTCCTGACGTCTTGCAAACAAGTCCATTAAATGCCCCATCCCACGCGCCCGTGGTGATTCCAGGTATTCATCACGGTTTCCGACGTGGTTTTTGGAAAACCTGGCGGGAATGAGTATTTCAATCTTATTTCCGATCAGTTCCTGATCTTTATACCCGAAAAGTTCTTTGGCTTTTGGGTTTAACATTACAATGCTGCCGCTTCTGTCCACTACGACAATGCCTTCTGTCGCGTGCTTGAACAAGGCGTCGAGCATTTCTATATGCCGTGTCATCACCTGAGTATGAATTAAAATATCTGTATCAAACATACCAAGG
>JBDUAU010000100.1:0-5113 GCA_040004485.1 Saprospiraceae bacterium | reverse complement strand
AACGAGTAACAAGTAACAAGTAATAAGTAACAAGTAACAAGTAACAAGTATTAGTTGACGGGTGACACAACATACCTCATGGCATTACTTTAAACATTCGTCTATGTTCTCCGTTCCTTAGAAAAGAGATCAAATGAAATTCATCACCCTCGGCAAACACTCCGTCCCTGCATTAGGCCTTGGAACTTACAAACTTACAGGTCCTTCTGCCATAGATGTCATCCGGCATGGAATAGAATTTGGTTACCGACACATCGACACAGCTCAGCTTTATGACAATGAAAATGAAGTAGGCCAGGCTATTCTGAATTCAGGTATCTCCAGAGAAGAAATTTTTCTTGTTACAAAGGTATGGCCGTCAAATCTTCACAAGGATCGGTTTATAAAGTCTGTAAAAGAAAGTTTACAAAAATTAAAAACGGATTATGTCGACTTGTTACTCATTCATTGGCCTCATCAAAGTATAAAGGTTGCCGACTATATTCCGTTTCTGATCGAAGCACGCGATTCAGGTTTGACCTTAGAAATCGGCGTAAGTAATTTTAACATTCCTCAATTAAAAACGACATTGAACCTTGCACCCGATATCGTCGTCAATCAGGTTGAATTTCATCCCTGGATCAATCAGACAAAACTTTATGACTGGATGAAAGAATACAAAATAGCACTCACCGCATACAGTCCACTGGCACAAGGAAAGATGATCGGCTCAAAAAAACTTGAAGCCCTGGCTGCGAAATATAAAAGAACACCTGCGCAGATCGTCCTTCACTGGATGATGCAGAAAGAAAGTATCCTGGCCATCCCCCGCTCGTCAAATTTGAACAGACTTCAGGAAAATCTCAACATCTTCGACTTCGAACTCGTCAAAGAAGATATGGAGGATATCGATGCATGGCGTCTTGAAAATCACAGAATGGTCAGCGCTCAGAATGGGGCGAAGTGGGATAAATGACCGTGGACAACGGACCACGGACCACAGACCACGGACGACAGAAAATGGACACCGGACAATGGACAATGGTCTATCGTCCGTTATCTGTGGTCTGTGGTCCGTGGTCTGTCGTCTGTGGTCCGTCGTCTGTGGTCCATACTGAATGCCTCCTTTGATCTATAAAAAACGTGATTCAGCCTAATTTCCGGAATGACTTCTTCCCTTTTTAGAATATTGCAACCCTGACGAATTCAATTTGTCTTTGTTAAAATAGCTACCTCGCAGCATGAAATATAAGATTACTTTTTTCTTCATTTTTCTTCTGATGATGTCAACATCACTGACATTATTTTCTCAGGATGTATTTGCGAATGATAACATTACTTCTGCAGGCATTGAACGGCGCCAATATCAAACGGCGACCATTGGAGATGAGGACATCAGCCTCGATGGCATACCTGATGAATCCGCCTGGATGAAAGTTGACTGGGCCACTTCGTTTATTCAACACGAACCCGATAATGGAGGTGAGCCGGCACAACAGACAAGTTTTAAAATTTTGCAAAACAATAAATATCTCTATCTCGCTTATAGAGCATTTGATACATCCCCAGACAGCATAGTGAAGCGCCTGAGCCGAAGAGATGAATTCCCGGGAGACTGGATTGAGATCAATATCGACAGTTATCACGACTTGCGTACTGCTTTCTCATTTACATTTTCGGTCAGTGGTGTCAAAGGTGATGAGTTTGTCACCGATGATGGCAACAATTGGGATGACAACTGGAATCCAATCTGGGAAGGTATCTCACATATCGATAGTCTCGGATGGACTGCTGAACTACGCATACCGTTCAGTCAATTTCGATACGGCAATCAAACTGATCCTGTATGGGGATTTCAGGTGATGCGCCGTGTATTCAGGAAGGAAGAACGTTCTACATGGCAGCCGGTACCACGCAATGCCAATGGATGGGTCAGTCAATTTGGTGAATTGCATGGTCTTACAAATTTGCCAAAAAATAAACAAATAGAGTTGGCACCTTATGTACTTGCACAGACAGAACATTTTGAAAAGGAACCAGGCAATCCATTTCTTGATGGTTCGAAAAATAAATTGTCTGTTGGTCTTGATGGGAAACTTGGAATCACAAGAGATATGATACTTGACTTCACGATCAATCCTGATTTCGGACAGGTGGAAGCTGATCCGGGTTCTATACGACTCGATGGCTATGAAGTTTTCTTCAACGAACAGCGACCATTTTTTGTAGAGAATAATAATCTTTTTAATTACCAGGTGGCTGGTTCTGAAGCAGGAGGAGAATATGATCAGGACTTGCTTTTTTATTCGCGACGTATAGGCGGTGAGCCACATGGATATCCGTCATTGAATGCCGGAGAATTTGCTGATGTGCCGGGCAATACGTCAATACTGGGAGCAACAAAGTTCAGTGGCAAAACAAAAAATGGGTTATCGATCGGTATCCTTGAAAGTATAACGAATCCGATAAATGCGACAATCGCCAATGGTGAAAGCAGGCGTAAAGAATTAGTTGAACCTCTCTCAAATTATTTTGTTGGCCGCGTCGTGCAGGATTTTGATCATGGAAATACAATTCTTGGTGCTGTACTAACTTCTGTCAACCGGAAACCTGGCGTAGCTGAATTAAATAGTAGTGCGTATAGCGGAGGTATAGATTTTCAGCGTTCGTGGAAAAACAAATGGTATCGGTTAAAATTCGATGCCATCATGAGTCGTGTCGAAGGCGGTAAAGAATCTATACTGGCTACACAAACAGGTTTCGTGCATCTTCTTCAGCGCAGTGATGCCGGTCATCTCGGTGTAGATCCTGCTTTGACATCACTTACAGGTACTGGCGGAACAATCAAGATTGGGAAATATGGTGGCGCAGGAAATAAAGATGGTGGTGTAATCCACTTCGAAACCGGTGTAACATGGAGATCTCCTCATCTTGAACTCAATGATGCCGGATACCTCGGGGCAGCAGATCAGATCAATCATTTTGCATGGGCTGCCTACAATCTTGAGCAACCCTTTTCAATATTCCGAAACGCGCGGTTCAATTACAATCATTGGGGACGATGGGATTTTGGTGGCCGGTTTATTTATTTGCAATTCAATACTAATGCGCATTTCTGGTTTAAGAATAACTGGATGATCGGTGGTGGATTTGATGTCAATCCTTTAGAAATATCCAATAACGCCCTACGAGGCACCACAGCATTGCGCAAACCACCAGGATATGGTTATAGTATATATACCCAATCTGACAGCAGAAAAAAAGTGACAATGAATTTCAATATCTCCCATGGCGGAGGTTATCATAAAGAAGTTACTTTTTTTAGTGTCAGCGGAGGTATTGAGTATCAACCAATCGATGCATTAAGTTTTTCAATTGCGCCTGGTTATGGACATTTTATGCGAAAACAAGATCAATTTGTAACGAATGTCAACATGGGTAACCAGGTCAGGTCTATCGTCAGTAATATCAACCAGCAGGATTTTTCAATTTCCACCCGCGTCAATTGCTACATCACTCCCAATCTCTCATTGCAATATTATGGGCAGCCATTTATATTCAGGGCTTTGTATAAAAGTTTCGGTTATGTCACAAATCCGCTGTATAAGAAATATGATGATCGCTTTCATGTATTTACTCCAGGGGAAATAACATTATCTGATGGTACTGCACAAGTCGATGAGAACAATGATGGACAGATTGATTACTCCTTCTCCACACCTGATTTCAATTACATTCAATTCAGATCAAATCTTGTGGTCCGATGGGAATATGTAGCCGGTTCAGAATTTTTTCTTGTATGGTCACAGGGCATCGAGCCGGATGCTTTTGGGGATGTCAACACACCGATATTACACAGCTTGTTTGAAAATGTATTTGATTCACAGCCGCACAATATTTTCCTGGTGAAGTTTTCGTATAGGTTTTTGAATTAATTCGACTGTTTCGATTTGATTTCGTGTGACGATTCGTTTCGGCTCATCGGTTTAGCTGGTTGAAGCACAGCGACCGGGATTGACTCATGTCGTTTCGGCTACGCTCAACGACCGGGACTGTCGTGTACGATTGATTTCTCTTGACCTTCTATCTGCATGTTTACACTCTGGAAATTCACCTCGACTCCGCTCGGTGAAAAAATAATTCTCTCCATTAAGAAATGAAATCAATAATTCCACTCATTAAGAGATGAAATCAATAATCCTCTCCATTAAGAACATGAAATCAATAATCCTCTCCATTAAGATATGAAATTAATAATTCTACTCATTAAGATATGAAATCAATAAATCACCGAGCGTAGTCGAGGTGATTAGCCACACACAAATCACAGTTTGAGGAGAATTAAAAAAAATCTCCGGCTTACGAAATTCCCGGTCGTTGAGCGTAGCCGAAACGAACGACGCACTATTTCAGTCAAAATAATCGTAATCTCATTATCTATTTTTGAAATCGTGTAACTCCGGTTAGTCGGGTGAATTCTTACCTTTGAATTTCAAATTTCAAAACAATGAAAACTTTTACCACTGTTCTGTTTACCCTATTGTTTCTTTCTTCTTTATGTGCACAGACACAGGAAGAACTCCTCACCATGAAAGCTGCAAAGGAAGCGGATCTGGCTCTGTTGCAAACTCAACTCAAAGATCTGACCGGCAAAGTAGATGCTCTCAATGCTGATTTAGCTATCTTAAAAGAACAGACTACACCTTATCCCAGATGGAATGTGGGTTCACTGGGGAATATTGGATTCAGCTTTTCAAGTTTTAGTGACTGGCTATCAAAATCAACGCCTAATACTACTGCGATTACGATTGGATTTACAGGTACTGGTTTTGCGAATCTGGATCAGAAGAAATATTTCTGGCGTAATAGTGCGAACCTTACATTGGGTTGGCAAAAATTCAATGACCGTGATGATCCTAGCGACAGCAAGGATTTTAAAGTGGCGGCGGATGCATTGAGTGCAAGTTCACTTTACGGATACAAGCTGAGTGAAAAATGGGCACTGTCCACACTTGGTGAATATCGCACTTCTGTATTGGATGATAAATTCAACAATCCCGGATTTCTTGACCTGGGTGCAGGAGCGACATGGACACCGATAAAAGACTTAGTTGTCGTGATTCATCCATTGGAT
>JBDUAU010000542.1:0-5117 GCA_040004485.1 Saprospiraceae bacterium | reverse complement strand
AGGAATCACCTGCAGTGATGTCACTTTGTACGTTGAGTCCGGCCCACATCAGGCTACTTTCGTGTTCTGATGCTTTCGCAGCTAAGTAATCTTTTTCAAGAGGAAACATTGCGGTAAGAACTGCTTTTGATACTGCTGCGATGACTGCTCCATCTGCAGGATAACTTGGAAGTGCATTTTTAGGCAAGTGTGTTACAATACTGGCATCCGTTGTGTAAGGTGCAGGTCTGTTAAAATTATATTTCTGATACCATGCCGAAATCAGTGCATCATATTCCGTAGCAGCCCAATAAGCAAAAGCTCTGCATGCATAAGGTGGATGAGCAAAAGGAAATAAAGGATACTTACCGGGATCGGCGGAATTAGGTACACCATAATTTCCTGCTGAATCAGGAGCCGGAGCAAGATTATATTTCGCAGCCAGTTCACGTGCTATTTCATTCCATCGTAAAAGGCCATCTCCTCCCCAGTATTTCACTGCGGCTTCCTGGTCGGAACTAAGTTGAGCTGATGCAACTTTCAATGCTGCAAGTTCAGTCAGGTATTCCGAAGAGGTAATATCCTGGGGAGCAGGAATTCCAATTTGCGATGGACTGCTCAATACTTTCGGATGCCACCCTCCGCCGTTTTCATCAAGCGATGCATATTGATATGGATCATATGCGATGTATGTTGGCTGTTCATCACTACAGGATTGAAAAACAAATGCTATAGAGATGACAGATAAGAGAAAAAACAGACTGAATATATTTTTCATGATGGTTGTCAATTCGGGTTAAGGTTAAAAACTATGAATCGGATGTGGAATCAATTAGTGATCGTTTCTGTCTGACCACTTTTCCATAGAGGAAAGAAATAGGTCAGACCTCCTGAATAGATTGTTGATTTACCAACATTTCTTCCTGTCAGCACTTGCTTTGCAGAAGCTACTATGCTAAAACCGGTAATGCCAGGCAGATAATATTGCAACTCACCACCGATAACGGTGTTTTGCATATGCACAGAAGGAAATCCTGAATCCTGTCTTCGGATATCATATCCACCTTGTGTATTCAATCCTGAATATTCAACTTCGATCTTTAGCGCATAATCAAATAACCATGTTCCAAGTGTCGCTCCCCATGTGATCGCATCGGGCATTTCAACCTTTTCAGAATATACACTATGTGTTGTATAGTAATAATCACGTTCGATTGAAGAATTGCCTCTGATATGATATCCGGCCTGCCCACGCAGATAGATTCCCATATCCAATTTATACTGAAGGATACCTGTCAAAGAAAGATCCGTACATCCTAATCCAAGACTGTAAGGCCCATAGTCTGAGAGATAATTGGAAATTGGCCCCAAAGCACCTATTGTAGCATGGGTTGTGAAGTTACCAGGACCTGCTTTGAGATCAAGAGCTTTTGCTTTAACCCAAACGCCCCAATCCTGGAAACCGCTGGTGCCTTTGATGTAGCCACCACTTGCCTCTGTCTTCACCCATGGAACTGCAGCCATAACACTTATTCTGTTGGTAATACCTAGTATGGCCATTGGGTTTATGGATTGACGTGTCAGCGTACCTATGTTGCCGTTAGTGCGAAAAAGTGTTCCTTCCCAATATTCATCCCAGCTGTCATGCGTATAAATCGCGGCAAGACATATTTGCCCCTTGGTCATCAATGTAGCATCAGTCGGTGTCTGTGCTTTTAGTGATACAATGCAAGTAAGCAGTAGCACAAAACAAAAAATGTAATGTAGGATTCCTTTCATGGAGAGAGCTTTCATGACTGATTAAAAAAGATTGATTCTAAATAAACCGTGCAAATCTAAAAAAATCCATCTTTGAATCTTTGAAGTCAGATGGATGTGCTATCTGAAAAGTTTAAATGTCGATTTATGTTTGTTAACAATAGAACCGATTTAAATTATACAAGTCTTAGAGAAAGAAGAGTGTCGACGAATATAATCAATTGATAGTTAGATGTTTATAAAATTGTCCTCCTTGCAATTTCCAGCATTGTAAATTTTCAAACTGGTCAAAATGAAGAAAGAGATAGCTGATAATCAGTTAATATTCTAATTAAATTCTAAGTTCAAATTTGGAGTATCCGTCGAAATCTACCTTCCATAGAATGATGAATAGGTTAGCCTGTCCCATATACACATTTCATTATTCTTTGAAATCAATTTTCAATACAACTATTTATGAAAAGAAATTTTCCATTTGCACTGATTGTTTTCATATCTGTACTTGCTTGTCGGCTAAATAAGGATTCAGAAAAAAAAGTATCTTCTTTGTCCATTGAAACGGCGCCTGAGACAGCACAGCTATTCGCAGAAGATATTGTATCGACACGATACAATGAAAGAGATATGGCGATAAGATGGAAGCAGATATGACGCTCAACGGGCTTGATAATATCTACTTTGTCACGTTGAACGTTATAAAATAATCGGTATTGAGTATTCAGTATTCAGTAATAACTTCATTGAGAGAAAATGGAATAGTGCCTGCGATCTGGTCTTCGCACAAATAAAAACGGGCAAATAAATTTGCCCGCTGCACTAAATTAAATGAACCCCACAAATCTTTACAAGTTTCGTTGTATTTCAAATATGAACTGACACAGCACATTCATCAATTCCAATGATTGCTTATGGACTGGCATGCCTTTCAATTGTGAAACAAAGATGGGCACGATCGATATGGCTACCAAATACGTGGGGATGAACGGGTGAAATTGCTTCCTGAGAAGGGGAAAATCCGGATAAGGATGCTCTGAAATTCAATCGTATGAGGATAAGGACGCATTGTATAGAGTGATTCCTGGATGTTAAAAAGAAGCATTACATACCTATATCAGCCAAAAAAAAGGCAAATAAAATCTGCCCTTTAAAACTGAAACCACAAAATGTTCTTATAATTTGCGTTGAATTGTAAATGTGAATTGGGATGGGATGTTCATGAGTTCAAGAGAATGATTGCTTATTGACTTTCCATTTCCTACTCTGGAGAATTGACTTTCAAATTCTATCCCGATCCTGGTTCCGGATAAATTATACCCGATTCCTCCCTGCCATCCCATGCGGAAAAGTTGCTGATTACTTTTGTACTCAGGCATATGATTAAGATCTGAACTGAATCCAATCGATCTAAAAACCCTTAGTCCGGTGACCACATCAAATGCATCAATTTTCACCCCTACATTGACCGGCATGGTCAGGATGTGATCCGATTCTTTCATCTCGTATTGTGCGATTGTGTGATCATTATTAAGTACGGAATACTCCACCTGATAAGTCATACTCCTTTTTGAGTAGTTTAATCCGAATTCGACGAAAAATGGCTTTGTCAGTTGAAGTTGGGCATTCATCCCGGCAAAATACTGGACTCTCACTTCCGTCATATTAAATATGAATTCTTCATCGGGTTTCTCTTTATTCACTAATAATCCCACTGTACTTGGATGGTAGCCGGGACTTATGCCTAATGTTACGTTGAAAGTAACCTGTGAAAATCCGTTAATGATAAAACCAAACCCTATGGCTAAGCTGATATATACCTTTTTCATTATTGTTTTTTTTTAATGTAGATGAAATCATGGCTATTAAACCTTAAATTTTACGCATATCAAAGGTCAAGGTACTATGCTCCATAATTCATAACCTTGATCAATCAGGATATTGACAGATATCAATAGCGTAAATAATCAGTGCCTGATGCAGACATCTACATTAGACTTCAAGTCTAACCGATACTTCAGGAAATATGTGAATATTGAAGAAATAGGCAATGGAGAATTCTAAAAAAATATATCCATCGCTGCGGACGGAAATTCAATCCGTGCCGATCAACCATTTCTTAAATTCCGGTGAGCGCTCTTTACTTACGATTGTGTCTTCTTCTGTATGGGGATCGAGTTTAAGTTTCACTCTTGATTTGGAATAGGTCACCATTTCTTCGATGGAGCTCATTTTCACGATGAATTGTCTGTTGATCCGGAAAAAATGCAATGGATCTATCATTTGTTCGATCTGATCGAGGCTTTGATCCAGCGGGTATCTTTTATTTCCGGGTAAAACGGCAAAACTGATTTTATCCTTTGAATAAAAATAAGCGACATTATCCAGGTCCACCAGTTTAATGCTTTGTCCCATTCTGACGAGCAATCGCTTGGATTTGTGGATAAATCCTGCATCCTGCAGACGTTGAAGAATATCCGTGTTTTCTTCCGACTTCACCGATTTCTTTGAAACCTTTTGCAAAGCAAGCTCAAGTTCATTTTGCTTTATGGGTTTGAGCAAATAGTCAATGGCATTCACTTTAAATGCCTTCAATGCATATTCATCATATGCAGTGACAAATACAACCGGTGCCGTGATCACTACTTTTTCAAAAATGTCAAAACTCGAACCATCTGCCAGATGAATGTCCATCAGGATAATATCAGGTGACGGATTAATCTGTAGCCATTCTACGGATGAATCGATACTGCTCAATGCACCGAGAACTTCAATCTTAGGATCAATGTCACCTAACAATTTCTGCAATCTCCGTACTGCAGCCTGCTCATCTTCAATAATTAGAATTTTCATTAGCTTGATTTTTTTATGATCGGTATACGAACGCGGAATGTATCATTATCCTTTTCAATAATTACTTTTCGTTCACTCATCAACTGGTATCGTCTGACAATACTTTGCAATCCAAACTGTGTTGAGGGCTCTGCTCCGGATTTGGGTTGAAGATTATTTTTAACGGTTACGTATTGGTCATCATCGACGGTGATATAAACATCCAGCGGCCTGTTTTCGGCGATAACATTATGCTTGACCGCATTTTCCACCAACATTTGTAACGTCAGCGGAAGTATAAATGCGTCCTTGGGTGCAACATCGAAATGTAAAATCAGATTTGTTCCATACCTTTTAGTTAAAAGGTATCCAAATGTCTGAACCAATTCGAATTCCTCCTCAAGAGAAATAGTTTCCTGTTCCCTGTATTGAAGAATACTCCTGAAAAAATCAGATAGTTTTTCTACGTATTCAATCGCTATCTCGGGCTTAAGCACATTTTCGTCGATGATCGTGATGAGGGTATTAAAACTATTGAATAGAAAATGCGGATT
>JBDUAU010000559.1:0-1544 GCA_040004485.1 Saprospiraceae bacterium | reverse complement strand
GATCTGATCGTAGTGATAATTGTAATTCGGATGCGGATCGTCTTCAAGTATCCAGTTCAATTCAACCCATAGATCATGAAGGTCATTGAGTAAGGATTGTTCCTGCCCGTTTAAAAGACTCCTGGCCACATCTTCGTGATATACTTTCAATTGATTAACTAAAGCAGGCAGGTTAGCCGGTTCATTGTAATGTGCTTTTATGATGGCCTCAAGGGCATTCGTTGTTTTCCCCATGGCGGATATGACAACAACTAATGGCCTTTGCAGGGTAGATTGAAGAATAAGACCTACATTCTTAATAGCCTGTGCATCCTTTACAGAAGCCCCTCCAAACTTGTATACCTCCACTGGATTCATTCCTTTTTGGGTTAAAAGTAGCCTAAAAGAAATAAAAATTGGTCTAAAGGAAATGGCTTGGGCTACCAGTTTAGTCTAAAAGGAAATGGGTTAAGAATAAAAGAAATCAAATCTTAATCAATCATAACATTTCTTATATAATATTTCGACTTGCCATTCTCAACCTTGTGCTATGGTTCGACTTGCTATCACTCAACCTTGTGCTACAGCTCACCAACCGCAGCTCAATAACCGTCTGCGACCTATTTTATTTAAGTCGACGATCTAAAACCAAACTGGATGCTCAGATCATGACCCCGTGATCTTTTTCAGATTCCTTTATCTTCGCACTTAAATGAATATCATCCAATCGATTTGTGTGTATTGTGGTTCATCTACCGGTGTAAATCCTGTTTACATACAGGACGCTATGTCATTAATGCAGATTTTCCTGGAAAATAATATCACATTAATAAACGGCGGTGGAAATATCGGCTTGATGGGTGTGATGGCGGATGCAATGTTAAGAGGAAATGGGGAAGCAATAGGCGTCATACCGATAGGATTAAAGCAAAAAGAAGTCGCTCACACGGGCATGACTGAACTTCATGTTGTACCTGATATGCATAGCCGGAAATTAATGATGGTCAATCTATCAGATGCGTTCATTGCATTTCCGGGAGGATTTGGCACGATGGATGAAGTGTTTGAGACTTTGACATGGGCACAATTACATCTTCATCAAAAACCAATCCTTCTATATAATCCTGATCACTTCTACGATCATTTACTTCATCAGGCTGATCATATGCTGAAGGAAGGTTTTCTAAATAAAAATTCACGCGCTCTTTTTTTGTCAACTGATGATTTGAATCAGGTGTTGCCGCTGCTCCAAAATTTTAAATCGTCGTCTGCTGATCAATGGACTCTTTCAAAAAAAGAAGGGACATGAATGCAAATGAGAAAACACAACTTATAGAACCTGGTTCTTTTGAAAGCCACAATCACTGGTATCCGAAAGCTCTCAACGCGGCAATCCACCCGATGATCAATTTTTTCCTTAATCTGGATAACAAACTGATCATCGACAGGTATTGTCATTTGCATCCAAAAGTAAAAGCCGCTAAACTTCTTGAAGTGGTGTCTTACCAGCCTCTTTATTACAGCTGGTCCGGTGCAGATCTCATCAATGTGACCAATGCACGTGG
>JBDUAU010000348.1:0-5121 GCA_040004485.1 Saprospiraceae bacterium | reverse complement strand
GGACATGCGTATGCTAAAAAAATACAATTGCATTTTTTATCGGATGAAGAAGAGATCATCATGGATTATGATCCTGACATATACATGACTATTCTTTCCAATCTCATATCAAATGCAATAAAATTTACACCGGAGAATGGAAATGTCTATGTGCAACTTAATGTTTTTCGAAAGTCAGATGACTACTCAGTCTTAGACATCACTGTGCGGGATACAGGTATAGGTATTCCTTCGGAATCACTATCACATATTTTTGAGCGATTTTACCAGGCTGATAACAACGGAAAGATAAAAGGTATAGGTACCGGAATAGGATTATCCTTAGTAAATGAATTCGTCAAATTGCTTAATGGAGAGATAAAAGTCAAAAGCAATACAGAAAAAGGCACACAATTCAACCTGCTACTACCCATTACTACTGAAGCTGAGATATTACCTGCCTCTATTGCCAAAGAACGGATTACGCGTGATGTAAAAGAATTTTATACACCACTTTCCGGAAATGCGGTGGAGGAAATAATCATAGACACAGATGAAAAACCCGAAGTCCTTATCATTGAAGACAACCAGGATGTCATGAAATTTCTTCAGGTATGTCTTGGAGATCTTTTTCAGCTTTCTTTTGCTCATGACGGACAGGAGGGCATCACGAAAGCTATTGAGACTGTCCCTGATCTGGTCCTTAGTGATGTCATGATGCCCGTGAAGGATGGCCTCACGGTCTGCAGGGAACTGAAACATCACCAGTGTACCAGTCATATCCCGATCGTTTTACTTTCTGCAAAAGCTGACCTGGATTCCAGAGTGGCAGGTCTTGAAAGTGGTGCGGATGTCTATATGCTCAAGCCATTTGATAAGCGTGAATTGCGCGCTCAGATGACTAGTCTGCTCGAACAACGCCGTGAGCATCAGGCGCGTTATGCTGACCTGAGTGTACCCCTCGAAAAATCAGTTCATGAGGGTAATGCCAGGGAAGATGAATTCGTCGAGCGCGTTCGAAATTCCGTTTTGGCACACCTGGATGATACTGACTTCAGTGTGATGCATCTGTGTAGAGCTGTATTTCTCAGCCGCACCCAACTCCACAAGAAACTTAAAGCATTGACAGGTCAGTCAGCTTCACTTTTTATTCGCCAGATCCGGCTTTTTGCGGGTTTGGATTTGTTGAAAACAACGGACCTGAGTATCTCAGAAATCGCTTACCAGGTCGGGTTTGATGATCCAAATTATTTTAGCCGTTGTTTCTCCCAGGAATTTGGAGCACCTCCCAGTGAAACACGTAAGTAACAGGCATTCAATAGGTTGTTTAAATTGACCTAAGGGTGGACGAAACATGAGTGCTATAGTTTTATATAAAAAAGGAAACATGTAATCCTTTTATAAACACAACAGTACAGAGGGGCGAACAGGGGTCAACCCCACCTTTGGTTATATCAATTCACGCATTGTATAACCAAAAAAAACAAAAATGAAATCCTCTGCACATCTCCTCGCATCGCCTGAGCATTACATCCCGACAGCTTTGTATAACCTGAAAGGAAACACCAATCCCCAGGTATTAAAATTTGAAAAGTCATCTGACGAATGCATCTGGCAAAACTTTCTGGCCACAAACCGGATACTGCATCTTCTGCGTCCGGATTACTTTATGATCTATAAGTTTTCGAAATCGGCGATTTTATTCCAGCAAAACATCAATCTTGATCTGGGGACAAATCAGGTGACTGTGGATCGTATGCTCGACTACCTGGCACCCAAGGATTTCGAACATTTCAGGTCCGTGGACAAAATCATGTGCCAGATGACCACTGAAAGGAAATTGCAACCTCTCGATTATGTCTTTAAAATCTGCGGAAATATAGAATGTCCAAATCCGTCACTGAAACGCATCATGCGGACAAGCTTTCTGATCCATTGCAGTACGACCGGAATGCCTGAATTGGGATTCTATTGTGTGCATGATGTGACCTCAATGGTTTCATCGATCAAACCAAACAATTATGACATCACGTTTGACCCTTGTCATGCACATCTCAAAGTAGAATTAGCCCATAGATTAAGGTCTCTGAAACCACATAGTTCATCCATCACATACCGTGAACGTGATATCCTCAATTGCATCGATAGGGGAATGAGCAGCAAAGAAATTGCTTCTAACCTTTTTATTTCCAAAGCCACAGTGGACACACACCGTCAAAACATGTTACGCAAATGGGAACTGCCCAATACCGCCGCGCTGCTGAAAAGAGCAAGGGAAGAAGACTGGATTTAGTGGTGAGTTGTGAAAGATGAGTTCGATCCTGAAGGGATCAAATGTTATTAACCCCGGGTGAAAACGGGGGTTAAATGTAAAATACTAATTCCAACCAAGAAGTGTTTGAATAAAAATGAAACTCGACATCAGATTACGCAGATTATAATCCGAATCCCATCATTCACATATTCATTATTTATCAGTATAGGATGTCGTGCATGAAAGGAGGAATTTTAGTCGCATTGAATCATCTTGAATTTACACGCATAAAAAACAGAAATTATGATGAACATAAACATAACCCACAATGAAGGAGTATATAATTATTTGCTCTTTTGCATGGCCGCTATAGTCATTATCGTGGCAGGTGCAGCACTGGCGGCAAGAAGAAGTACATTCAGCTTTCGTGATTTAGTCTTTATCGTTTGTGTTTGTATTCCTGCAGCCATTATCGGAAGTAAAGTTGTATTGTTCGACAGTTCACAATGGTTATCAATGTTCAGTAATGGTCATTTGCCAGATGAAAATAGCAAATCCCTACTGGGCGCTATTGCCGGCATTATACTTGGTGCATGGGCTGCCGGAAGAATATGTGGCAAAAAGGAATCTGTACTCGATTTAATAGCCATATCCTTTCCACTGGGAATGGCTGTCCAGCGATTTGGATGTTTGTTTGCCGGATGTTGTCATGGGATCATGACTTCAATGCCCTGGGGCATCACGTATGGCCCGGGGAGCACACCGTTTATAGAACAACAGCAACTTGGATTAATTCCTACAGATGCAACAACTTCGCTTGCCGTTCATCCTGATCAGATGTACAGCATCATTGCATGTTCTGTTATTGCGATCATTGCATGGCAATTAAAATCAAGATGGAGATCTCCTTCAGGAAGATTTTTATTTTCAATCATTCTTTACCTCGGCTTTCGTTTTGTTGAAGAATTTTTCAGGTTTAGATTACAGACTGAAGAATGGATGGGATTGAGTATTGTACAGTGGGTAGTTCTGTTACTCTTCCTCTCTTTATTATTATTTCTGATGTTTCGCGAACGAAGATATGCTCATTTGAAATTGTTACCTGCAGTGAGCATTGTTCCCCTGTCACATCTCAAATTAAGATTGTTTTTTTCTTCAATTTTTATCTTGTTCATCACCATTCCTATCGGAGGTTGGCTGACAGCTGATGAGGGGACCATCATATTTTTTACTGTATTTCCACTTTGTGGCTTTTTAATATTGGACTTTGTACTCCGGAGTTTGTTCTCTCCAAAATTATTGATGGCGGGCAGTCTTGTATGCTTAGCTTTTATTTTTATGAGTCAGAAAGCAGATAAACCGCCAGGTACGCCTAAATCCTATACTGCATTTGATCTGAGTACGGTGCTGGGAAAATATACGAACGATCATGATTTTAATTACAATTTGGGGACTTGTGATGATGGCACCACAGTAGAGCATAGTGACATAGTACCTTACCGTCATAATTACACGATTGGTGGAATTGGTGTTGGCCGGAAAACATATTACAATCAATGGCAAAGTTTATGGACCTCCATCAATTTGATTGCAGGAGGTGAAATAGAAACCCCACTTCGGAATGTAAATGATTCCATGATCGCCCCGGGATTTAACACAAAATTACTGAGCATTAATCCTATGATCCAATATGACGGACGGGGTATCGGCCTGGGATTTGGTGCTTCCATTGGTATTCTCGGACATGATAATGCGGATGATCCATCGGATCACAGGGATTATGATCCGAAAATTGATGTCAGAAAATTTTCACTTCAGGCACGGCTTCGTTTGTTCAGTGAGCGATATTCTTTCATAGAAGTACTCGGAGGATACGACGTAGGCTCGGTGGGTGAATATAATTGGCAGATTTTATATGGAACGCGCTTTAATAGTGAGAAATATATGTTAAGAGCTGGTTTTGGTGGGACTAAATACGGAGGCAAGTCCTATGTATTGCGCGGGCAAATGCAATTGACACCGAAATTGTTTCTTTCCCCTGAATTTATGTTTGGAAAGAAATATTATACATCAGGTGGCAATGAAGGAAGAGGCAGTCGTGTCGCACTTACATTGCAATACAGGATTAATGATAAAAAACATTAGATCATCGCATGGCATCAGGCAAACTGGCAATTAGTGGATTAAGAATTTATGTGTTATGAAAAAGATTAACAGGATTAGAATCTTTTCAGTATTCATACTTGGGATACTATTCATCCTTCTCAATAGTTGCTTTAATTATGAAATGGCTGAGCCTAAACCTGAAAAACCTGTACCCGCTCCTGATGATTACGAGGCTATTGCTGCAGGATATGGTCACTCTTTAGCTTTGAGTCATGAACTATATTCTATATTCAATACACTGTGGGCCTGGGGCGATAACACTTATGGCCAGTTAGGCAATGGTTCGACGATTAATAAAAACATTCCGGTTTTCATCGGTTATGGTTTCACAGCGATTTCAGCCGGTGGTTCTCATTCCTTAGCGTTGATGCACGATACACTTTTTGTATGGGGAAGTAACCGTTTTGGGCAGCTGGGTGATAGCACCTATTTGGATAAAAGTTCACCGGTGCAAATAGGTTGTGGGTATTCCACGATTTCGGCAGGCTTCTCTCACTCCTTAGCATTAAAAAATGATGGCACACTATGGGCTTGGGGTGATAACACTTATGGTCAGTTAGGCGATGGGACAAATGAAAATAGAAACACACCGGTAAAAATTGGTTCAGGTTATTCTGCCATTGCTGCAGGTGGCAGACACTCCTTAGCCCTGAAAACAGATGCGACCTTGTGGGCCTGGGGAAATAATGAATATGGCCAACTGGGCGATAGCAGTAATGAAA
>JBDUAU010000471.1:0-1546 GCA_040004485.1 Saprospiraceae bacterium | reverse complement strand
CGTACGTTTTTTGATTTGAATCCTTCACTCGCATTCGTCAAAACCTTTAATGCTTCAGGGTCAGAATCCTTTGCGCCCAGGTATTGTGCGTATCCCTGACTGTAGGAAACAAAGCACAAAAAGAAAATAAATAGTATTGATTTCATAAAAGTTGGTCAAATGTCCAATCGTAACAACGCAAAATTAGATGAAAAGTATCATCTCAATGGTGTTAAGATAAGTTAACGTTGAAATACCAATTTTTTGACTTCAGGAGCAATGAAGCGATATTTTGCCAATTCGCGACGTGAATGCACAGAATTCGTTAGGCTATTTGTTTAAAAAGTAAAACTTCGGAGTAAATCAGTTTTTAGTTCGTATCCGCTGAATAAGTCCATCAAGATCAGTCTCTGTATACAAGAGGACATCACGAGGTTTACTGCCTTCAGCAGGTCCAACAATGCCTACAGATTCTAATTGGTCCATGATACGGCCTGCCCTGTTATAGCCAAGCTTAAGCCTTCGTTGAATCATCGAAGTGCTTCCATGCTGATTTTGGATCACAAGTCTTGCTGCATCTTCAAACATATCATCAAGATCGGCATAGGTCATACCATCAGCACCCTGTATTTTTTCATCATCACCTACAAACTCTGGCAAATAATATGGTTCCGCATAGCCTTGCTGATCCGAGATGTGATTGATGACAGACTCTACTTCCGGTGTATCTACAAATGCACATTGCAGACGAATCATATTGCTTCCAATCGAAAGCAACATATCACCCTGTCCGATTAGTTGCTCAGCACCTCCCATATCAAGAATAGTCCGACTGTCAACTTTTGAAGCAACTTTGTATGCAAGCCGTGCAGGAAAGTTTGCTTTGATCACACCTGTGATAATATTCACAGATGGTCTCTGCGTAGCGATGATGAGATGTATACCCACTGCGCGCGCAAGTTGTGCTAAACGGGCGATAGGCATTTCAACTTCTTTACCTGCTGTCATGATCAGATCTGCAAACTCATCAATCACCAGTACGATGAAAGGCATGAACCTGTGTCCTTTTAAAGGATTGAGCTGTCGGTTGACAAATTTCTCATTGTATTCTTTCAGATTACGCGAATGTGCTTTCTTCAGCAGATCATACCTGTCATCCATTTCGATGCACAATGAATTGAGTGTGTAGATTACTTTTTTTGTTTCAGTGACAATAGGTTCTTTCTGATCCGGTAGGAAAGCAAGAAAGTGATGGGCAAGTTTCGCATATGGAAACAGCTCTACTTTTTTCGGATCAATCAATACAAGTTTAAGTTGTGATGGATGTTTTCTATACAAAAGAGACATCAGCACAGTATTGATCCCTACCGATTTTCCCTGGCCTGTTGCACCGGCTATCAGGAGGTGTGGCATTTTTGTAAGGTCTGCAACAAACACCTCGTTTGAAATTGTTTTTCCCAGGGCGATAGGGAGATCCATTTTCCCTGTGATGAATTTATCTGATGCCAGCACTTCTTTAAGTGAAACAATTTGCTTTCGCTTATTTGGCACCTCGATCCCTATTGTT
>JBDUAU010000682.1:0-1548 GCA_040004485.1 Saprospiraceae bacterium | reverse complement strand
ATTCATCAAACGCCAAGGTAGCGCTCTTGCAGGATTTTGTTATGATGTATTTCATGACCGGCGATAATGAATCCGAATGCCACTACAGATACTTCATTATTGTTCGCTTTCCCTTTACGTACGAGCATTTCTTCGTTGAAGCTTTCGAACAAATCAACCGTAGAGGTTCGCAGATGCTGCATTTCATCACCGATATCTCTCAGGCTCCTGCCAGCGGCGTTGAGATAATTCCCATACTCAACTTCATCAAATCCCGGAAGATGCGTTTTGTCGTTACGCGCAAAAGTCAGCGCCCGATAAGCGAAGATTCGCTCTGCATCGAGCATATGACACAGTACTTCACGTATAGACCATTTGCCCTCAGCATACCGGAAATCACCCTTCGATTCCTTTATGGAATGGATCAACTCCATGGTGCGATAACCTGAAATTCGCATCGCCTGGATTATATCCGGTTGTTCGACAAGTTTTACATAGCCTTTATAGGCGTGAGGTATTGTTTCGAGGTTCAGGAACATAGTAGTTATTAAAAGTCAGTAAATACTTTGTCAGGAAAAGTTTCATTGTCCACACGAATGTTCTTTGGACCAATATCATCCGAACGGTCGCCAGACAGTAAAATATCTCCGTATTTTTTGTAGTTATCCCACGAAGTGGTAAGACTTGCTGAGTCCTGACTACTATCGGCAAAGAAAGACCAATATCGTATGACTTTTTGTTTCACATCCACATACATCTTGTACTTATTCAACGATGTATCACCTTCCTGATTAAAGGTCATTTGCAAAACATTATATCTATTTCCTTTCAGCGTGTCTTCACCGAGATACTTTAATGTTATGCCCGAATCTTTCAATTTGAATGGGGCTGCAAGCCAATACATATTGTTGCGCCACATCGACTTTGCAATCTTTAGCGTTTCCTGTAACGCATTGTTCTCGGTCAATTCCTGTCCTTTGACCTGTACGCGACCGGTGCCCTTGCTTAAATCCAGCAAATAGATTGCGTTGTCAGTTCCATCGTCGATGCGCACTCGGTTTTTTTGCTTATCCCACGTAAAACTTTTGTTTTCAGAATTCCAGGAAATAAAATGTGCTTTGTCCCAGTTAGCTCGTCCGCCTGCTTCTATCATAATGCTATCGGCCAGCTCGATTGCGGCGGCATCTGAATGGGCAAGGTCAAAACCTTCCTCTGCTGGATTTCCAAGATCATTCTTCTTTGTTTCGCAGGAAGAAAGGACGACTGCAAGGATGAAAAGAAATGTTGACGGTTTCATGGCAGCTATTTGTAAGTGAATTTAACAATTGCCCGGTCAATTTAAAGCAAGGCGCTCCCTTACCCTGAAAGCCTTGAGATACTAAGCTTTTTCAGACTTCATAACCCGGCTTCGTAAAAACTGTTCGACGGGCAATACCAGCAGCGCAATAAATACCTGGATGAAAAATTCAACGACAGGCGTGCTCTTGAATGAAATATTATACTCGGCGATGGTCTGAATGAACTGGATCAGCATGATCACCGTAAGAGCTGAAAGGAACCTGCTCAGGT
>JBDUAU010000207.1:0-5131 GCA_040004485.1 Saprospiraceae bacterium | reverse complement strand
CGGCAGAGCTGGGCTTGGCAGTCATCGGGGAACTCTCCTGATGGATATCCGGACACTGTAGTTGAAGTTTGAATGCAACTTAGATCAGGCCCTTGCACCAGGTCCAGCGAAGGAGCATCCTGAAAACCGATGACTATATCATCTGTCCAGACACATCCATTTCCATCATTTACTTCTACGGTAACAAGGCCTGCCGGAAGATCCAAAATCTGATTTCCGTAAACTGTTCCTTCTGAAGAAGTAACTAAATAATTTCCAACTCCTCCTTCGATAGACAGTGTGATGGTGCCATCAGCCTGATCGCAATTATCAGGTGTTGTCTCAGCTGTTGCTTCCAAAGGATCTGGTTCATCAATAGTGTAAGACTGAGTTAGTTCACAACCATTATTGTCTGTGATTGTGATAGTATATGTGTCTGCAGGGACATTATGCAGATCCTGGCTGCTGGCACCATTACTCCATTCATATTGATATCCTGGCGTACCTCCCTGAACATCAATATAAATGTTTCCATTTGAAGAGCCATTACATAAGGTTGGTTCCACGCTTGCTCCTGAAATACTAACAGGAGTTGTTGCTCCGGTAATAACAAAATCGACCTTTGAAATTTTGCCATTAGCTTCTGTAACCGTTACGTGATAGTTTCCTGCGCTAAGACCACTTATTGTTTGTGTATTTCCTCCATTACTCCACTGATATGAATAGGGCAAATGTCCTCCGGAGACATTAACGGTGGCCGATCCTTGTCCAACACATAATGCAGGTTGTACATTCCCTGGTACGGCTTCCATATTACAACTCACTATGAAGTCACTCCAGACACTAGCCGGAACCTGACCCAATTCGTAAAGTGAATGATCATGGCAGACAGCATATAAAGTAGGATAGTAATTGATACCGTATTGGCTTGCTGTATTATTCCCCGGGGCAAGATCGATGATTGGGAATGAAATGTTAGCTACCCAATTTCCTTGTGAGGAGGGAGTTTGGCCCAACAGATCAGCCATTCCTGTATTCCAGTCAGATTCAATATAAAATACCTGGGCTGAATTATCACCATTTGGACCATGCTGATTCCAAAAAGTTTCAAGGGCTCCTGTCTGCATATAATTCCAGCAAGGGCCGCACCATGTCGCTGAGAATTCAATTACAACCATCTTGCCCTGGGCAAGCAAATTGTAAAGGGTGTGAGTGTTTCCGTTTATATCAGTAAGTGTCCAGTTAGGTGCTATTGATCCATCAGGGAGCTGACTATAAAGTCGGGTCTGAAATGATAATAAAAGAAGGAAAAAAAGGACGAGAAAGTGTTTCATAAGTAAGGTTATTTCGTTTCTACTGCTAAAAATAGCAATCAAAAAGTAAATAGCATAATATTTGTTAATATCAGAACAATTGTAATCCATTATTGTAGTTATCCTGCAGCTTACTAATTTCCCGGAATGATTCGATTTCTATTGGTTTTTTTATCAGTTCTGCCTGTTTCAGGATACACACAACGACCAGATAGCCCCCAATCTAATGGATCAACGATTTTGGGTTCCATATCAGGTGTACTGCTTGATAGTCTCACCAGGGAACCCATTGATTATGCTTCAGTAGGTATCATTGGTGCCTTATCCGGTAAAATTATAAATGGTAGTATTTCAGATACACGAGGGGTATTCAGGGTAAGTGCATTGCCGATAGCTAGTTATATTGTTCAGATAAGTTTTATTGGCTATCGCTTAAGAACAATCGAGGGCATACAACTGAGTCCTAAACGACCTGATGCAGATCTGGGTAAAATAATCATGACTCCTGAAAGCAAATTGTTAGATGAAGTAAAAATTGTAGGTGAAGCTGCACTAGTAGAGTTTAAACCGGATAAAATAATTTATAATGCTGAGCGTGATGTAACAAGTGCAGGAGGAGATGCCAGCGATGTATTGCGGAAGGTGCCCATGCTGACCGTTGATTTTGATGGAAATGTTTCATTACGAGGTTCGGAAAATATAAAAATCCTGATTAATGGGCGTCCATCAGGTATGTTCAGTTCGAATGTGGCAGAAGCATTAAAAATGATGCCTGCTGATCAGATTAAATCCGTCGAAGTGATCACAGCACCTTCAGCGAAATACGATGGGGAGGGAACAGCAGGAATAATCAATATCATAACAAGAAAAAAAAATATTGAAGGTCTCGCAGGTTCAACAGATCTCACCGCAGGTACACGATCAAACAGAGCTAATGTAAATCTTAATTATGGTCGGGGCCGATTGGGTTTGAATGTTTCAGGAGGAGGGAATTATAATCCCTCACAGGAAGGTGGAACAACTTTTCTTCGAAACGATAACAGCAATGGAGTAGTAAATCAACTCACCCAAAATGGCACGAGCGCCTCATCAAGGTTAGGTTTCAGAACAAATGCAGCTGCTGAATATAATATCAATGCGTTCAATAGTATCAATAGCTCTATCAATTTCAGAGGCTGGGATAGTCATAATGATAATAATGTTCAGTCCTCTTATACTGCCGGTAATACCTTAGTTGATTCTTATGTCAGAACTTTGGATGGATCGAACAATCGTGGAGGAATTGATTGGGATCTTGATTACAAACATAGTTTTCCAAAAAATGAAAGAGAGTGGACAATCAGTTTAGAAGTGGATAAGGATCAGAATAAATCTGAATACCTGTACAACGAACAATTTGATTTTCCGGATCAGCTTTTGACGATGGAGAGTAATATCAACAATGGTGATAACCTTGAAATCACTGCCCAGTCTGATTATAAACATCCCTTCAGTGAATTCATTACGTTGGAAACCGGGATAAAAGGATCAATGAAGAAACTAAAAAGTGATTTTCAGTATGATGTTTTTGATCCGGATATTCATCAATGGAAAACAGATCCTGAACGAACTGATGTATTTCACTACGATCAGAATGTGTATGCAGGATATGGGAATGCCACATTTAAGCTTGGGAAGAAAATGACATTCATCGGAGGTTTGAGAGTAGAATTGACTGATCTCAATGGTGAATTTGATGTGTTCCAAAATCCATTCAGAAACAATTATTCAAATCTTTTACCAAGTGTCACCTTATCGAAAAAAACGGGCCAGTACAACCAGATAAAAATCAGTTACAATCAACGCATTCAAAGGCCTAACCAGCGCTATATCAATCCCTTTATTGAATATAATGATAACAGGGATATTTCATATGGCAACCCTACCCTATCTCCTGAATTGGTGCATCAGGTGGAAATCGGTTCAACCATTTTTCTAAAAGGGAATATGATCAATACTTCTCTCTTCGTGCGCAGGACTGAAGACCTGATTGAAAATATATTGACGATCAATGATCTTGGTATATCAGAATCCACTTATTACAATTTTGGTCAGCGGTCGTCTGTTGGACTAAATGTTTTCGGTTCATTGAACATTGGATCCAAATTATCATTGAGAGGTGGCTTTGATGTTAATACATGGAAAGAAGATGGAAGTCTTGGAGGTGAGGCCCTGGCCAATACAGGTTATGATTATAACGGACGTATAAATATCACGTGGACTATAAGTCAGTCTTTGAAAATGGAGGGGTTTACTTTTTTCAGATCTCCGACCTTTACTGTTCAGGGCAAAACACCTAACTGGTCCATGATGAGCTTTGGTGTGAAAAAAGAATTGTTTAAGAAAAGAGTTGCAGTGGGCATTAATATCACAGAGCCTTTCAGGGAGAACCAGGTATTTATAAAAGAACTTGAAGGAACTGATTTTTATCAATATAGCAGGACCTTACGGCCTGTTCGTTCATTTGGACTTATTCTGTCATACCGCTTCGGAAAAATAGATTTTAAAGAGCGAACAGGCAGAAAAAATAATGAGCAGAATGATGAAAATCCTGTCGGCGGTGATATACAGAATTAATACAAGTCTGCTAATTTGAATTATATTCGATTATAAACCCTGTAATCAAGAATGAATTCAATTGATTCCGGTCAGGAGGAGATAAATCAATCAGGACAAACCGAAGAGGTTTACAAGGAAATTGATTTTAAAAAAGAAACCCTCAGTCTTCTCTCATGTCCAAGATGCAACCATATCGTCAGCGGGAGTGATATCGATATAGAGCATACCAAAGCCAAATGCAATAATTGCGGATATGAATTTGGATTTGCTTATGATAGTACAGATTCAGCTCTTGTTCCGGAACTTCTTATCCCAGACGGTATTGAAGAATTGAAGCTGAGATCAGAACTTGATTTGAGATTGCGATGGAAAGAAACGACGACTAAAGGAGGGAGATGGTTTATAGTCCTTTTTACCAGTATCTGGAATCTCGTTTTACTTCCCTTTGTGGTCGGGGTTATTGTCTCGGGCCAATGGGGCATATTTCTATTTTTGGCACTTCATTTAATGATAGGACTTGGCCTTTTATGGAATCTGGCGACAATCTATCTAAACAGTACTTCAATTTCGGTCACCAGAGAGCGTATAAAGATCAGGACTATTCCTTTTCGACATCCGATATGGAGAGGCAGGGATATTGACGCTAAAGCTATTGATCAGCTTTATGTTTCAAAATATGTGCAGAGTAGTACGAATGGTGTTCCCAATTATGCTTATGCTCTATATGCAATCCTGAAGACGGGAGAAAAAATATCGTTGATCAGGGGGATGAGCCTTGAAGCCCAGACTTATGTTGAGAAAGCTATTGAAGATTATTTAGGAATAAAGAATGAGAGCGTGCCTGAGGAGGCCTAGTTTTGACTATATGGATTTCAGCAGATGGGGACGACTTAGGTAAAATAAAAAAGCTGGGTGATTCACTTCAGAACAACCCAGCCCTACAAATTATAATCCCATGAACATATCCGTTATTGAGTTTAGATTTTCAAGGGGACATTTCTTTTTTTCTTTTGAAAAGAGGGTAGAAAGCTGGTTTTAAACAACCTTCTACCCATCAGAATTATAATCCCATGAACATATCTAAATTTGAATCCGATACTTCTACCGGTTCGAAAACTTTTTCTTTCAATTGATGATACAATAATCAGGAGATTATGGGCCCTGGACAAGTACAAAAAAGGATAATTGTTACAATAAAATTAATAATATTAAAAATTTAAATTATATATAAATGATTGATT
>JBDUAU010000016.1:0-17408 GCA_040004485.1 Saprospiraceae bacterium | reverse complement strand
GGCCTCAATAATGTAAAAGCTTATCTGGAAGTACACTTCGTCTATGTTGATAAATGCAACAATGAAGCATCGGCAACAGGATTTTTCGGGATCACCGATAATGGAAAACCTGTTTTTGTAACTCTTCCTGTTGACACCTCGTTTTCTTGTTCGGCTAATCAGACCTGGCAGGAAGTATTCAATGGTTGGTACAATGCTGCAGGAGGAGCTACCTATTCTGATGCATGTAGTGCAGTAACAGTTAATGCCAGCATGACTGCAGACAGTGCTTTGAATATTCTCAGTGCCCTTCTCGATACTGCTTGTATGCAGGGAGCACATGTTACGATTCAATTTAGTCTCACCGATGCATGCGGCAATGCAAGTCTCACCATGCCTGCTGCAACATTTAATTTGTCCGATACGATTCCACCTATATTGACTACACCAGCATCCGATTTTATAGCTCCATGTTCATTGAATGGAGGCCAGGCGCTTCAAAACTGGATCGATACGCTAGGAGGTGCTTCTGCTTCTGATGGATGCGGATCATTGACATGGATTTTCTCATGGACGGATACATCCGGAATGGTGATCAATGGTGTGCCTGGTTCAGGACCTTATCCTTCAGTAACTTCCCTTGGTTGTTCGACAGGTCTGGAGGTCATCTTTACGGCTTCTGATCCATGTCAGAATACAGTATCAGATACAGCTATCTTTTCTTTCATTGATACCATTCCACCCTTCATACTTATTGAAGAAGATACAATTCATCTTCTATGCCAGGATACGATTCCTTTTACGTTTCCAACAGCTACTGATGCATGTACAGATTCCTTGATTCTAACTTTTATTGACATCGCAGGAATTGATTCTTGTTTTGGGCAGCCAAACATTGTGTACCGGACGTGGATCGCACAGGATGCGTGTGGAAATTCATCCACAGCGGTTGAAGTTTTTCTTCGTTTAGATACGATACCACCTACGTTTTCTCTTCCTCCTGACACCGTTCAGTTTTGTAGCGTGGATACATTGTTACTTATCAATGTGCAGGACAATTGTGATCCATCACCTGTCACTTCATGGATTGATGTTGTCACCGGGTTAACTTGTCATCAGATTTTATCACGTACCTGGACGGTGACGGATGCATGTGGTAATTACACAACCGCGATTCAACAATTTGATCTTAGCGATTTTACACCACCGGTTATTTCACTATCTCCGGGTGATTTTGTTTATTCGTGCAATGCCTCAGCAGGAGATCTTCAGGATGCATACCAGCAATGGCAGGATTCTGTGACGATAAGTGATGGATGTTCAGCTACAGATTATTTCATCGGATTGAGAGGGTCCTATGTTCTGGAAGATACTGCCACATGGCCCGGAGCTCCACTTCCGGATTCAGTCAGGTTGATGTGTAAGCAGAATTATATTCTTGAAGCGGATCTGGTCGCTTATGATGTTTGTGGAAATGTGGTGGTGGATGGGATTTCATTTACGGTCATTGATACGACAGGCCCGGTATTCACATCATGTCAACCAGTGATTTCAGTTATACCAGATACATCAGGATGCAACGCACTTGTCACTTTGGTGAAACCCGGAGCAGATGATGTATGTTTTCCGGACACGATTCACATGGTGTTACAGATCGATGGTGGAAGCCCGATTGATGTCGATACCATTGTCAGTTTAGATACACTTCTGGATGTAGGAATTCATTCCGCGTTGTGGACAGCCACAGACTGCAAAGGAAATAAAGGGACCTGCTTATCCAGCATTGAGATCATCGATGAGAATGCAATCTCGCTGACCTGTCCTTCAGACACACTTTTATATACGGATGCCAATAGCTGTTCGGTAAGCCTTTGGGTATTTCCACCTCAGACGGAAGCGGGTAAATGTGCTAAAGGTGTTGTTGTGCTGCGTGCAGAAGTGCAGGGAAATGCAACTCCCAATTATGTAATTTTCAGTTCTGCTTCAGATAGTGTGCTGATCTCATTTATGGCAGGTATAAACAACGTGCTTTTGATAGCCAGAGATAGTACAGGTGATATTGATACATGTATCTACCAGGTAGAATTGAGAGATACAATTCTACCATCTATCGTTTGTCAAAATGATACCTTGTTATTGCCCCCATCGGGTTTTGAAAATATTGATCTGTCTACTACATCATTAGTCGTATCGACTGCTGACAATTGTAGTATCCAGAGTATCGTGTACGATCCTCCATTTGTCAACTGTGACAGCAATGGACAAAATATTTTGGTTACGATCACTGCGTTTGATCAAAGTGGTAATGCTGTTTCGTGCATAAGCTCTCTTTTTATAGCCACACAACCACTACTGCCACTATGGCAACGAGGCTTATGTGATGATACCCTTAGACTTTATGCAAATATTCCTGCAGGGCCTCCCATCAATTATACATACTCATGGACAGGCCCCAATTCATTTTCATCAGGAGATCAAAATCCAATTCTTCCTGGCTCGGATTCCACATTTAGCGGAACCTATATTCTGACGGTACAAAGTGATAGTGGATGTGTATCCACTGGCTCTGTCGACGTGCTTATTCAGACCTTAATTTTACCATCCGTTACAGGATCTGATGATACACTTTGTGCAGGAGAAAACGTTGTTCTTTCAACACAGGCCTATTCAGGGAATGTATCCTACCAATGGTATCAGATTTTGCCCAATGGGGATACAATTTTATCTACTACCTCTGATCCTTCACTTACCATTTCACTTACAGCATCAGGCAACTATACTTTTTATGCTGTTGTAGTACAGGATACATGCAGTTCAGATCCGAGTGCAGATATATCTGTTTTTGTATCCCCTGTTCCAACAGTGTCAATTCTTGAAGGCATGATGCCTTTGTGCGTTGCGGATACATTATTTCTGCTACCGCAAATCATAGATACTACACTACAATATCATTGGGGCGGGCCAAGTGGATTTGAATCTTTTGTTCCGGATCCTCCCGGCATTCCGGTTTCAGGTCTTGCTGATAATGATATTTTTACATTGACAGCATCGAATGATTTCTGTATTTCCCAGGCTGATATTTTGATTATTAACATTCAGTCTCCTCCGGAAACTCCTGCTATTACAGGAGATTCGGTGACATGCGCAGGAGGTATGTTTTTATTAAATGCAAATTCCAGTGGTGAGAATTTTGAATGGATTGATCCTGCAGGTAATCCGATATTAACGAATAGTGATTCACTTCTTGTGGTTTTTGCCGACACTACTGATGCAGGTGATTGGCGTGTCATAGCATTTATCAACGGATGTCCATCGGATACTTCAGATTCATTTCAGGTACATATTGATACTTCGGTAGCCATTCAAATCCTTGGTCCGGCTGCGACTTGTGCAGGTGATTCAATTCAACTTACAGTCACTCCTGCCAACAATGGAACATATTCATGGGCAGGGCCAAATGGATTTACCTCTGATGAAGTTTCGCCAAAAGTTTTAGCAGAAGAAGGAATTTATACGGTTTCTGTTCTGACAAATACGGGCTGTGCATCTGAAGACACATTTATGCTTCATGTTGATGTATTACCAGTCATCACATCATTGATGACGGATGCTGATAGTTGTGTGGATGGAACATCTGTAATCCATATTACCGCTGACGTAAATCCTGCGAATACCGGAATGTATATTTATCAATGGACAGGCCCTTCAGGTTTCAATACACAGGATACTGGTATTGAATTCCAAAATGCGACCACCGCGCTCAATGGAGTTTATAATTTACAGATTACAAATGGGGCTTGTATTACGGATACTGCATCCTTTGAATTGTTGTTGAAGGACAGCCCTGCAGCGCCTGTGATCAATGGGGATCAGGTGTATTGTTTCGGAGATACTATTATTTTAAATATTACTTCGCCTCCGTTGGGTGGAATTTATACATGGACATCATCAGATACTACGGCTATAATCAATAGTCCGGGAACACTGATTATTCCACATGCCGATCAAGCCCTTACCGGAATTTACAAGGTTGATGTTACTGTGGATGGGTGTAGGTCTACACAAACACAAATCGCCGTTCAGGTGAGGCCTCCTCTAAATGCACCTGTCATCACTGCACAGGCATTGGTTTGTGAAGGAGACAGTCTTGTCCTGACATCTAATTCTCCCGGCGTCATCGTGCAATGGAATGGGCCAAATGGGTTTATGAGCAATGATGTAAGTCCCGTTATCTTCCCAGTGACGCCAGCAAATGCAGGATTCTATTCAGTCTATTTTACTTTAAATGGATGTGTGTCTCCGGTTTCTGCGGATAAAGAAGTTAAGGTTCAATCATCTTTACTGACACCATCAGTAGTGGCAGATATCAACAGAATCTGCATTGATGATCCATTACCTGTAAATCTGTGTCTTGCAAATCAAAGTGGAACATCAGGTGCAACCTATACCTGGATATTAAATGGCAATCCTGTCATAGGCTCACCTACAATGGATAGTTGTATTGTTATTAATGGTTCGCCTTTGCAGGCCGGACTTAATTCTATCACAGTTGTTGCCTCATTGCAGGGATGTCTTTCTGACACAAGCATTGCTTTAATTATCACAGCAGATGAAATTCCGGAACCCAAGGCCAATGCGGGTCCGGATATGGAATTTTGTCCGGAAGAAGCCATCGTTCTTGAGGCTACCGATGCATCTCCTTCGATAGGTATATGGACAAGTTCATCAGACGGGGTCATTTTTTCTGACCTCAATAATCCAAACACACCTGTCAATCCATTGCTTCCAGGTGATTATGTGATGACCTGGACGCTTAGTTTTGAATCCTGTTTGAATTACAGTTCTGATTCTGTCAATATCGGAGTTATTTTTTCTCCAAAGGTTTTCCCTGACACAGTAGATGTACCGTTTGGACAGACAGTTGAATTTGTGGTCACCGCCAATGATTCTATATCGATGGGCCCTTATCTGCTTCAACTGGTCAGTGGCGGACAACATGGAAATGCTCTGCATGCAGGAAATGGAATATTCAGATACACACCGAATATTGGATTTGTCGGAACTGATTTTCTGACATACAGAATTTGCTCTACCGATTGTCCAGAAGAATGCAGTGAAGCCATTGTCGTGCTTCATGTAGGTAATGAAGATGATTGTATTGTCCCGACATTATTTACACCAAATCAAGATGGCGTCAATGATGTATTGATTATTCCTTGCCTGGAGACTTCACGATTCCCACAAAACAAAATCATCGTTTTCAATGAGTGGGGTGCTGTTGTGTATACGTCTACCCCTTATCAAAACGATTGGGATGGAACCATATCAGGAGAGTCATTGCCGGTGGGTACTTATTTCTACATCATGGATTTCGGCGATGGCAGTGAACCGAGGAGAACGTTTTTAGTACTTGAAAGATAGTTTGAGTAACGAATAACGAATAACGAGTAATGAGTAATGAGTAATGAGTAATGAGTAATGAGTAATGAGTAATGAGTAAGAAAGTTAGTGTTTTTTAAAGTTTATAATTGTGATTCTGGTATCTAAAATTGTGAAAAGATGAATAGAGGATATATGATTAGGTTGACAGCCTTGACGTTCACTTTATTATGGATGAATTGTGTGTCATTGTCTGCGCAGCAACAGCCGTTGCATACCATGTTTATGTTCAACAAACTTTTGGTCAATCCGGCTTATGCAGGATATCATGAGCATCCATGTGCGACGATTCATTTCCGTGAGCAATGGCTTGGATTCGATGGTGCACCAGAGACAGAATCACTCAGTGTGCATGGACCACTTGCATCACAGCGGATAGGAATAGGTTTCAATCTTCAGCGTCGTTCGATCGGTGTGTCCAGTGCGACAACATTTGATGGTATCTATGATTACAGAATCCCACTTGGGAAAGGCACATTGAGCCTGGGCGTGCAGGCCTCAGCCCGTTTTCTAAAAGTTGATTATTCGGACCCTGCAGTTAAAACTGTTCAGGATATAAATATAGATCCTGGAGTGGAATCGATTTCGGACACTAAATTTCTGGCGAATGTTGGCGCGGGTTTGTATTATAGCACCCCATCATTTTTTGCAGGTTTGTCTGCACCCAGATTGATGAATTCAGATATTGATTTTGAACTCAACAATCTTTTTACCGCGAGAGAGCAACCTCATTATTATTTAATGACAGGCGTTGCTTTGCGGTTGAATCATCAGTTGAGTTTTGTTCCCCAGGTTATGGCCCGTTATACACAATCAGCTCCTGTGGCCGTGGACCTGAATCTTGGATTGAGGTGGTACGAAGATTATAGTCTAGCTGTGAGTTTAAGAAAAGGAGGCATTGACAAGCGACTGATCGAATCTGTTGATCTTATCGCTTCTGCCAAAGTCCTCAGAGGTCTGCGCATCGGAGCATCGTATGACATCACATTGAGTGAATTGAAAAACTATAGTGATGGCAGCATCGAATTGATGATGATGTATTGTTTTGGTGAACCGGCCCGGCCGTCCACGTTTATTAACCCCAGGTATTTTTAATCCGATCCATGAGAATAATATACGCTTTCATATTTTCTATTTTGACATACACCTTGCCAGCGCAGGATACGGCATATGTATGCCAGACTGTCAATGTCGTCTCCGTTCCTTTAGAAAAATTGAATACAAAGTCAATTGAGTTTTCACCAGTATATTATCAAAGTGGAATTGTATATGTTGTGGCACGCGAACGCAACAGTATCCTTGACCCCAGAACAGGACAAGCCTATTTTGATTTAATGTATGCTGACCTTGGTCCGGATGGCCTGGGAGAAAAGCCTGTCTTTTTCTCTCCTAATATTCGTACTCAATATCATGAAGGGCCATGTGTTTTTAACAGAGAAGCAAATGAAATTTTCTTCACGCGTTCTAATATCGCCGGAGGTAAAGTCATCAATGATGAGAAAAGAGAAGTTCAGTTAAAAATATATCATGCCGTGAAAGGTTCTGAAGACTGGGAAAAAATAGAAGAGCTTCCTTTCTGTAGTGATAGTTATTCTGTAGCGCACCCCGCATTGAGTGCTGATGGGCGGTATCTTGTTTTTGCTTCCAATATGCCGGGCGGCATAGGAGGTATGGACCTGTATATGGTCGAGCGATCCGGTGATAGCTGGTCAGCACCTGTGAACCTGGGCGCGAACATCAATTCAAAAGGCAATGAAATATTTCCCTATTTCCACAGAGATGGATATTTATTTTTTTCGTCTGATGGCAGAGGCGGCAAGGGAGGCTTAGATATTTTTGTCACAGCTTTTTCTTCTGATAAGACATTCAAAGGACTTCAACGTTTACCCGAACCATTCAATAGTAGTAAAGATGATTTGGGATTGATCGTTTCTGATGATGGTACATCAGGCTATTTCGGAAGTGACAGAAAACCAACAAAAGGAAAAGATGATTTGTATCGCTGGAATTCTTCAATCTCAATCTTCTGTTTACCTATCGCACCTTTGCTCGAACCAAGAGATGTGTTGGTCACTGATGAAGAAGGCAATCCGCTTGACATGGCCTACGTTTGGTTAATCCCCATGAATACAGAAGGTCCGTCATTATACAGAGATCACTTTGATACTGAACTTGTCCCGAAAGAAGATAAAGAAGGAACCTTTGTCTTACGGTGGGGAATTCACGATACATTATCATTTGAAACCGCCAATGCAATTTCGACATCTTCAGGACGGGTACAATTGAAAGTAGATAACAAAGTGAATTATGCTCTTGTCGTACAGCGTGGTGAATATTTACCTTTTGTAAGGGTGATGAGAGGCGAAGAAATACCGACCTACGTCAGGTTGCATCATGTACCTGTAGCACCTGAAAAATGTCTCAACACACTTTTTACAGTTTATAACGAATCAGGTAGTGTGGCCTTGAATGGCGCAAACATTATGTTGTCAGGACCCTGCATCAAAGTCAATCTGAATATCTATACTGATCCCGATGGAAATATAGCAGCATGTCTTCCGGTGGGATGTCAGATCAAAGCAGAGATTCAGAAGCCGGGATATGCCATGCATACATTTACATTTACCCCTTCTGAAGAAAATGAAAAGTGGACGATATATCTGAAAGATGCTGCGGGATTGACAGCGCCTACGGCACCCATTGCATCAGGTACGGTCATCGTGCTTGACAATATTTATTATGACTTCAACAAATCCGAGATTCGCAAAGGTGATGCGGATGAACTCATCTCACTGGCCAATATTTTAAAACAATATCCGGATCTGACGATTGAATTGACATCGCATACGGACACACGGGGTACAGCAGAGTACAATATGGAATTGTCAAAACGCAGATCAGAATCTTCTAAATCATACCTGGTGTCGCGTGGTATAGCCGCATCAAGAATTGTCACAAAAGCTGCCGGTGAATCCTCTCCCCGAAATAAATGCGTCGATGGTGTGCCCTGTACAGAAGAAGAACATCAGTATAACCGTAGGACAGAAGTTCGCATTACAAATCCGGCACAGGGGATGGAGGTGAAGTATAAATCAAATTGAGTAACATTCGAAAAGGTGAAAAAAATAATTCTTGTTATCCTTGTTGCCGTCTTAAGCATAAACTTTGTCAATGCACAGGACTGCATTCGGGATTCCAGCCTGTTGATCACGGGTGATGTGCTATCACCGACTCCCTGGACTTCTGATGCTCCATTTTACAATTTACATGCTGCCTGCATTGGTGAACCATATTCTCAATCAATTACAATAAACGTACCTACGGATATTTTTGGAGTTCCGGTTACGAATCTCAGTATTCCTACGAGCTTTGCTATTCATAATAAACCAAATGGGATGGCATATGCATGTGATCCACCAAATTGCATATTCAATTCCGGTACACTTGGTTGTATTTCTCTCTTTGGAGTTCCTCTTTCGGAGAATATGGTCCCTGACACTTTGGATATGCATATTGATGCCAGCTACAATACGCTAATCGGACCTGTAGCGATAGACATCCCTGCTTCATTATCTGAAGGCGGCCACTTTTTTCTAATCTTAAATGCACCAGGAAATTGCTTCTTATCCTCAACTAAAGAAACGAGAAGCTCTTTCAGTCAGGTTCATGCGATTCCAAATCCATTTATCTGGGAAACAAACATCGTGGTCCATTCCAATCAAAATGGCTCATTCAAATTTGCATTATTCAACATACTTGGCCATCAAATGTATACTCAGAAAGTACAACTGACGGAAGGTAACAATCAATTCTATTTCGATGGCTCGGATCTTACATCCGGCATCTACTTTTATAGTATTGGCAATGACGAAGGGAGTTCAGTCTGCAGTTTCGTAAAAATGTGATATTCGTATTGCATTGACGAGAATCATTGAACTATTTTGGTCAGATTGCATTATTTCCACAGGCTAAATATAAAAAATGAAATTTCCGGGTATAATTCTTTTCTTGCTCTGTATCATCCATAGCGGGTTTTCACAAACCCAATCGGATCTTCAACAAATTAGTCGCAAAGGCAATATTTATATCTACTGGGGCTGGAACAGGGGATGGTTCAGCAAATCGGATATACATTTCAAAAGCTCAAACTATGATTTTATACTGAAGCAAGTGGTGTCACAGGATAAGCCAACCAGATTCACTGTTAATAACTACCTCAATCCCTTTAATGCTACCATTCCTCAAACTGATTTCAGAATAGGATTTTTCATTAGTAATAACTATGCTTTATCTGCCGGATTTGATCATATGAAATATGTGGTACTTAGAGATCAGGTCGCAAAAATATCAGGATACATAAGTAACACAGAGACGGTATATGACAAAATATATTCTAACGAGGATATCCATATCACTCCTGATTTTTTAAAATTTGAACACACCAATGGATTAAACTATATCAATATGGATGTGCGACGATTTGATGAAATTCTAAATCTAAATAAAATTAAAATCAATCTGACAGAAGGAATTGGTGCCGGCATGCTAATTCCTAAAACAAACACAACATTATTCGATAAAAATAATAATGATGAATATCACATTTCCGGATATGGTATTAGTGCTGTGATTGCAGTTAATATCTCTTTTTTCAAATATTTCTTCATTCAATCAGAACTGAAAAATGGGTTTATCAATATGCCCGATATTAGAATTACATCCAATGATACAGACAAAGCAAGTCAGAACTTTCTTTTTACTCAATTCAATATTGTCTTAGGTGCTAATTTCCGATTGCATCATAATCCTGAACAGGCCAGGTAAAACACAGCTTTTACAGATACCGGAGCCACGGTCCTAAAATAATTTTGTGCTTTTCACTACCTTTGATGCACAAAACAATTTTACATGAAATACCTTCTATTTGCGACGTCACTTATGATTATCATTGTTACATACAGTTGCAAGCCTCAGGCTGCGGCCGGTACAGAAAGCAATGTCAAAAACAATACAGATAGCACATTCGCCGCTTTCGAAACCAGATTTTTAGATGCATATTGGAAACAACATCCGTCAGCCGGCATTTTTGTAGGTTATGGAAAATACTATGAAAACCTTGTCATTCCCGACAGCGTATCTGTCACCCATAATATTAATTTCTCCAAAGCATGGATTGACTCCCTTCTAACGAATGACCTTAATAAACTGAGCGACAACAATAAGATCAGTTTCAATATTATTAAGAACCAACTGGAAAGTGATATTTGGTATCAGTCTGTTTTCAAACAACAGGAATGGGATGCCTCTATTTATAACCTGGCGGGCGAGTGTGATTACCTCCTCAATCAACCGTATGCACCGCTTGATGCCAGGCTAAAAATTCTTTCTCAGCACTTACAGCATGCTGATGACTATTACAAAGCAGGTCTTGCTTCACTTCGCAGACCAACAAAGGAACATATTGAATTAGCTATTCTTCAAAATCAGGGAGGACTTTCTCTTTTCGGCGCTGCGTTGACGGACTCCATCAATACGTCTCATCTCAGCAGTACAGATAAAGAAGCTTTGAAGCAGAACATTGCTAAAACTGTTGAAGCAATAAATCATTACGTGGAGGTATTGAAGGGTATCGTAGCCAATAAAAATGCCGAATACCGCAATTTCAATATCGGTAAGAAATTATTTACAGAGAAATTCAAATATGACCTGGCCACTGATTACACGCCCGAGCAACTTTATGATAAAGCCACAGCAGATAAAAAAGCATACACACACCGGATGGTTGAAACAGCTAATGGATTGTGGACTAAATATTATAACAATCAGGCCAAACCGGCAGACAGTCTTAAGTTGATTCAGATGGTGCTGGATAAAATTCAATTGCAGCACGCGAAGCCCGCAGATTTCTTTGCAGCATTGACAAGCCAGGTTCATCAATTGAAAAAATTTATCATTGAGAAAAATTTATTCGATTTCGATACGGTATCACCACCGATTGTGGTCAGGCTTATGCCGGAATATGCCAGGGGATTTTCAATAGCCAGTGCGGAGTTTACACCCCCATATCAAAAACAAGGAACAACGTATTACAACATCGACGACTTAACCAAATTTCCTCCCGAAAAAGCGGAAAGCGCATTGAGAGAGTTAAACAACTATGCATCCCAGTTACTGTCCATTCATGAAGCTGTTCCCGGACATTGTGTACAGGGAATTTACAACAATAAAAAATCGCCGGACGTCCTGAGATCTGTCTTTCAAAACGGCGCCATGATCGAAGGATGGGCTGTGTACACGGAAGGTATGATGCTCGAAAACGGCTGGGCAGATCACGCACCTGAAATGGAGTTAGTACATGATAAGCTTAAGCTGAGAGAATTGGCCAATGTGATTATTGATTACGATATTCAGGTGCTCAATAAACCTAAAGAAGACATCCTTCATCTATTGGTCAATGATTGTTTTCAAACAAGTGCGCAGGCGGAAGAAAAATATCACAGGGCTACTGTTTCACAGGTTCAGCTTTGTTCATATTATACAGGAGCAACAGCCATTCAGGCGCTCAGGGATGATTACCAAAAGAAAATGGGTGACAAATACAGCCTCAAAGATTTTCATGAAAAATTCCTGAGCTTCGGCAGTTCACCGGTGAAATATATACGCGAAAGGATGTTGCAATAAATCGACTCCATTCCTTTTCATGAGTATTCTGATTTCTAAATGAATGCACGTCTTATCACTCCGATTTTATATGTGCTGATTTTAAATCGGTTGATAGCGCAGGATGAGCAACCTGCAATAGTCGTGAGCAGGAATAATGTATCAAAAATTGAAGCCTATATTTTTCGTACTCCGGAAAATGAACCCGGCATCGATTCCAGTTTGATTACAGTGGAGTATTTCAATAAAAGTGGATACAGAACTAAAATTGAAATATATGATTCTCTAGGGGTTAGAACTGCTTATGAATATTTATACAGAGATGACTCCATAAGATATGAAAGACGAACTTATTTTCAGGGGAAGTTAAACTCAACAACAAAAATCTCTTACTACAAAAATGGAATGGAAGATCAATGCATTGATTATGATGCTTTGGGGTTTAAAACAGGTACTTATTCCAAAACTAACTACAATAAACAGGGAGAAATAAAGGATTATACAGTATGTTATAATGGAAAGTATAAAATCAAAAGGAAAAACATTTATGATAAAACTGGCAAAGTGATACGTGTGATTCGGCGTTCCCCGGGGCAGAAAGTCCAAAAATACGACCCATGGAAAGGTCTTTCAATAACTGAAGAAACAAACCCAAACGGAGAAAATGTCATCATTCGAAAATCAAAATCATATCATCGTGAAACAGTCCTGGGATTGTCAGGTGCATTGAAATTTGAAAAGGGCGATGAATGGGAGAGAAAATATTTTTACTTCAGGAACGGATTGATCAGCAGAGAAGAACAATATAAAAATGGAATATTCCTGGGGAGAAAGAAATATAAATACTCTTCTTAAACGTTTACAATTCGGCCTAAACAAAAATAATTTGATGTTAAAATGGAGCCGATTTGAAAGTGTAATAATTAATATATTCTGAAACCATGAAAGAAATAATCGTCTTAGGTGCCGGCATGGTGGGTAGCGCCATGGCTATAGATCTGTCAATGAAGCATAAAGTAACTTTGACAGATCTGAATATTGAACGATTAAATCATGTCAAAAATAAATGCCCGGAACTTACCATTTTACAGTTAGATGTTTGTGATTTGCCTAAGCTTCATTCCACAATCAATGATTTTGATTTAGTGGTATGTGCTGTTCCCGGATTTCTTGGTTTTGAAACATTAAAGCGAATCATTGAAGCCGGCAAGAATATAGTGGACATTTCATTTTTTCCGGAAAATGCACTCGATTTAAATAAGTTGGCAGAAGACAGGGGTGTAACGGCGATAGTGGATTGCGGCGTCGCCCCAGGTATGGACAATATTATTTTGGGATATTATAATGAAACATTAAAACTGACAGATTTCGAATGTCTTGTAGGTGGATTACCCAAAATAAAAAAATGGCCTTTCAATTACAAAGCGCCCTTTTCTCCCATTGATGTCATTGAAGAATATATACGACCGGCTCGATATGTTGAAAATGGAAATGTGATCGTTCGTGAACCATTGACAGATTGTGAATATGTCGAATTTGATAAAGTAGGTACACTGGAATCTTTTAATTCAGATGGGTTGAGATCGATACTGTTTACAATGCCCCATATTCAAAACATGAGAGAGAAAACACTTCGATATCCAGGGCATGTCGAGTATGTTCGGGTGTTAAAGGAAAGCGGGTTTTTCAATAAAAAGAAAATAAGCATCAACGGCCTGGAAGTCTCACCTCTTGATGTCACAAGTAAGATCCTTTTTAATGAATGGAAGCTTGGTGAACATGAAGAAGAATTGACGGTAATGCGCGTCACACTTAAAGGTGAAAATTCAAAAGGAGACACTGAAAAAATTGTGTACAATTTATATGATGAATATGACAACGATTCTGAAACTTCATCGATGGCCAGAACTACTGGCTACACGGCTACAGCCGTTGCAAATATGTTTTTAGAAGGTTTATTCACCGAAAAAGGTGTCTTTCCGCCAGAGTTGATTGGAAAGCATGAAGCTTGCTTCAATTACATCCTGAAATATCTGGAAGAAAGAAATATTCACTATGTAAAAACAGCAACGAAAGAAACATAAAAGAAACTCCGAATTTGTAAAGCAGAGACAATGCTTACACGCCAACTTTATTCTTATACTTACCTTTACTTTTTCGAATATTCACAGCTACCACTTTATATTCGGGACACATAGCTTCACTATCACTGATGCTCGACGTCAGGTCATTCATTTTAATATCCGGGAAATGAAATGTGGAAGAAAGTATTCCGGCTTTCACTTCATCCGTAATATGTGCTTTCACATCTATTTTGCCACGGGCTGAAATAATACAAACCATGTCCCCTTCGGTGATCAGATGGTTGGATGCATCAGCCGGATTGATCATCAATACATCATCAGTTAATATTTCAACATTACCGGTGCGTCGCGTCATGGTGCCACAATTGTAATGTTCAAGTTCACGGTTAGTTGTGAGGATAGATGGAAATTCGGCGCCATGATTGACGATTTCTTCAGATTCCTTGAACGTAGCCACCTGGAATTTTCCTTTTCCTCTTTTGAACGTATCGATGTGCAGGATCTCGGTATCACTTCCATCTTTCAATACAGGCCATTGTTTACCGTTATCACCCAATTCATCCCATTTCACACCGGCAAAGAAGGGGACAATCTGTGCTATTTCTTCAAGCATTGTCTTGGGATCATAGTCAGGTTGTGCATAGCCCATCCTGTTCATGATCTCTACCATGATTTGTCCATCTGATTTTGTGCCTTCAATGGGCTCTACTACTTTTTGTACGCGCTGAATTCGACGTTCGCCATTTGTAAACGTTCCACTTTTTTCCAGGAATGAAGCAGCAGGTAAGACGACGTGAGCCATCTTCGCAGTCTCGGTCATAAATATTTCCTGTACGATCAATAGATCAAGTTGGTTCAATGCATTGACGACATGCTGTGTATTTGGATCGGTTTGCACATTGTCTTCGCCCATTAGCCAAAGCGCTTTTAATTTTCCATTCAACGCTGCATCATACATCTGTGGAATTTTATATCCTACGTGCAATGGCAATGTGGCATGATAAAAATCTTCATATAGATGATGATAGTCGGGATTAGTGATATCCATGTATCCTGCCCCCTGATGTGGTTGGCAGCCCATATCAGCTGCGCCCTGCACATTGTTTTGTCCACGCAATGGATTGACACCCACTCCACGTCTGCCGATGTTGCCGGTGATCATTGCCAGGTCGGCAATCAACATGACGGTATAAGTCCCTTGCGAATGTTCAGTTACACCTAATCCATGAAACGACATCGCATTTGGAGCCGTGGCATAAGCAATAGCTGCAGATCGTGCAAGATTTCGGTCCACACCACTTATCGCTTCAAGTTTATCAATATCAATATTCAATACATGGTTCTTAAACTCTTCATAACCCTCAGTACGTGCTTCAATAAACTGTTTATCTTCTACTCCTTCCTTGATGATATAATACAACAACATGTTCATCACAGCCACATTCGTTCCGGGACGTAGTTGTAGATGATAGGTAGCATATCTGGCCATCTCTGTTCTGCGAGGATCAATCACTATGGAAGTTCCATGCATTGCGAACTGCTTCATTTTAGCACCAGTCACAGGATGAGCATCAGTGGGGTTTGCACCGATCACCATTATACAATCTGTATAGTCCAGATCAATGACCGAATTTGTAGCAGCCCCCGTGCCAAATGTACGCTGCATACCCAACGCAGTAGGTGAATGGCAGACGCGTGCGCAACTGTCTATATTATTTGTTCCGATGACAGCACGGATAAATTTCTGCATCAGGTAATTCTCTTCGTTGGTACAGCGTGCGGATGAAATGCCGGCTATGTAATCCGGACCGAAATCATTTTTTATTCGATGGAGTTCTTTTACAATGTAGTCATAAGCCTCTTCCCATGTTGCAGAAACCAGTTCGCCATGCTTACGAATCAATGGTGTGCGCAAGCGATCCGGATGATTGTAAAATGAAAATGCAAAACGGCCTTTCAGACATGTATGCCCCTGATTGACATCGGCATCATAAGGGGCCTGTATGGATTTTACTTTACCATTGACTACAGCTACTTCCAGATTACAGCCTACCCCACAATACGTGCATATGGTTCTTGTTTTTGTGTCAGCCACAATCGATTTTGATTCAAACACATCAGAGATAGCAGAAGTGGGACAAGCCTGTGCACATGCACCACAACTCACACAATCGGAATCAAAAAATGAATTGTTGAAACTCTTTACAATATGACTATCAAATCCTCTGCCGGCCATGCTCAGCACAAACTCTCCCTGCACTTCATCACATGCCCTCACACAACGAAAACAATTGATACATTTTGAAAAGTCTGAAGTCATGTACGGATGACTCAGGTCTTTCTTTTTGTCAAGATGATTTTTCCCTTCCGGATAGCGCACATCTCTTATACCCACTCTGGCAGCTACAGTCTGCAGTTCACAATTATTATTTACTTCACAGGTCAGACAATCGAGGGGATGATCCGTCAGTACGAGTTCAATTATGTTCCGGCGTAATCGTGTGATACGTTCGCTATCAGTGTAGATATATGAATTCGGAATTAATGGAGTATGACATGAGGCCTGTACCTTTGAAGGGCCATTTTTCACAAGAGCCACATCGACGCTACATACGCGACATGAACCAAAAGGATCAAGGTTAGGTGCATCGCAAAGTGTCGGTACAAAATCCTTCCCCAAATGTCTCCTGACAAACTGTAATATGGTTTCTCCTGCATTAAAAGAGTAAGCTTTATCGTTTATAAAAGCCGTGGCTGTCGAAACAGTTTTACTAGTCGAAGCAGCAGCAGCAGCAATAGCAATAGCAGCAGCAGTGGCAGTGGCAGTTTTATTTGTATTGGTGGTCACAGTCATTTGTTTTTTGGTAGAAACTTCTCAGGATTTTCAATCATTCCGCCAAGCATTTTCCCAACTTCCTCGTATTGTCCATATAACTCTTTATGTTTCTCCTCACTAATATATTTACAATCCTTTGAAAAATCAAGCCATACCATTTTTACCTGCTCTGCTACTATCGCTGAAAAAAGGGCCTAATTCTGTTTCGAAATAATGCAAAGCATTCTTTATTGGAAGTGGAAGTCCCCCACCCAGTGCGCAAAGCGATCCTGTCTCCAACGTTTCCAACAGATCATTCATCAGATTGATATCAATTTTATAACTGCCCTCTTGTGCTTTTTCAAGCATCTCATAACCCCTGGTTGATCCCAATCTGCATGGGAAACATTTACCACAGCTTTCATGTGCCG
>JBDUAU010000033.1:0-1551 GCA_040004485.1 Saprospiraceae bacterium | reverse complement strand
GATATATTTCTATTTAAAAAATCTGCCATTTGAGTATCCATAGACTCAAACTCTTATTTGCTCCTCATGACCGGATTCCATATAAATCAGTATAGGTTGTCATAGGTTAATGGTGTTATTTTGACAAATCAATACGTTAACAGCCAATCTTATTTCTGACAAGTTTTCTTCAATGTTGTTAAGAAATAAATGTTCGCTTTTGTAAAGTTCCCTCTTGAAAATGTGAAGGTCTTGCATTTTGTAAATAAAAAAAACCATGAAGTCGAAATGCTTTTTTCAATACTCTCCTACACTGGTTCTTGCCATAGTACTGGCAACTTTAGCAAGTTGCGAAAAGGATGAAATGCCAGGTTCAATTCCACAATATTACTTATCTATCGCAGCAGGGCAAAGTCATGCTTTGGCTCTGGATCAGGATGGAACACTATGGACATGGGGAAGCGATTATAATGGTCAATTAGGTAATGGCAAAAAAGGAGAAATCTTTACTGCTATTGAGAAAGGCACTGTTTTTTCAGCGATTGCTGCAGGAGGATCACAATCTTTTGCAATAGAACCAGACGGCACTTTATGGGCCTGGGGAAGGAATCTATCTGGTGAATTAGGTGATGGCACTACAGATAACAGAGATACTCCTGTCAAAATTGGGACCAATTATAAAGCTGTTGCTACAGGAGATTACCAAACAACTGGCTTAAAAACCGATGGGACACTTTGGAAGTGGGGAAGCTACTCGGATGTCATCCTTTACGCTCCCGAACAAGTTGGATCTGATTTTGCAATTATTTCAAGTTATTGTGGAATAAAAACGGATAACACATTATGGCAATGGGGAAATTTTTCAATTCCTTCTCAAATAGGTACCGATTTTGTTGCCGTTTCTTCAGGTGGAGAACAATGGGGCCACTATTTTGGAATGAAAACAGCTGGAACATTGTGGGGATGGGGAAATAATGTGTACGGCCAATTAGGAAAGGGCGATACTGTGAATGCCTTTGTTCCAACACTAATTGATTCAGGATACGTTTCTATAACAACAGGTGGAAATCATTCGTTAGGTATAAAAAGGGATTACACCATATGGACCTGGGGTAATAACAATTTTGGCCAATTGGGCGATGGTACCCTTGTGAAGAAAACAAAACCCGTCAAGATAGGCGACAATTATAAAGCCATTGCCGCAGGCCAGTTTTATTCATTAGCCCTGAAGAATGATAATACATTATGGGAATGGGGCAAGAATGATTTTAATAGCGACCCTATCGATATTCCTAAGCAGATAGGAGGTAATTGAGCTAAATAAAAATTCAGACAGAAAAACTTTCCCCACACGCACACGTACGTGAAGCATTCGGATTATTAAAATAAAATCCCTTTCCTTCAAGGCCACCTGAAAATTCAAGAATGGTATTATGTACATATAGAAAACTCCGAAGATCGGTTACAATGCGAATTCCTTTGTCTTCAAATATCTGATCGGTTGGTTTTAGCTGATTGTCAAAATCAAGTTTGTAGCTAAGCCCTGAACATCCCCCGCTGGTCACACTCACC
>JBDUAU010000476.1:0-17430 GCA_040004485.1 Saprospiraceae bacterium | reverse complement strand
TTCCATCGATACCGTTTGTACCGTTGATTCCATCAATACCATCAACTCCATTTGTTCCGTTGATTCCGTCGATACCATTGGTACCATTCGTTCCATTGATACCATTGATACCATTTGTACCATCTACACCATCAATTCCATCGATACCGTTTGTACCGTTGATTCCATCAATACCATCAACTCCATTTGTGCCGTTGATTCCGTCGATACCATTCGTTCCATTGATACCATTAGTACCATCTACACCATCAATTCCATCTATACCATTTATACCGTCGATACCGTTTGTACCGTTGATTCCATCGATACCGTTAGCTCCGGTGTTGCCCTGAGGACCCATTGGACCTACAGCACCATCTATACCAGTAGGGCCCATTGGACCCATTGGACCCATCGGACCCATTGGACCACTTGCTCCGTTAGCACCAGTTGCTCCCTGGGCTCCTGTAGCTCCGGCAGGACCAGCAGATCCAGTTGCTCCAGTAGCTCCGGTTGCGCCGGTTGCGCCATCAGCCCCATCAAATCCATCCTGACCTGCTGCACCGGTTGCTCCTATAGCTCCTGTAGTTCCTGTAGCTCCCGTAACTCCTATTGGACCAGCTGGTCCAACTTCACCTGATAATCCAGCAGGTCCTGTCAATCCGGTTAGCCCGGTCATACCCACAGGACCCTGAGGTCCGGGTGTCCCACTTTTTTCTGCATACATTGCATAAGGAACACTGTATAATTGTTGAGTGCCCATGACAGTAAATGAGCTACCACCATTCGCATCCAAACCAATTTCAATGAAGTATGGCCCCTGTGACCAATCAATGGTTGAAAAATCACCTTTTGATACCACTCCATTGCCAATCTGAACATTGAACAATCCGATATTTGTTGTATTGCCATGGTGCGTTTCGGTATACACCACAAAACCATCAGCAGCATATTGCCTTACACTGATTTGCAAACCGATGTTTTGATTTGCCAGTACATTACCGCTATTATCTCTTGCAACTGCCTGGTAATTAAATTTTAATGGAGCTTGCGCCAAGGCCACTCCGGATCCGGTCACTATAAGTAACAGGACGAAAAGTAAATTTCTTAATTTCATAAGTTTGATTTCATAAATGAGTAACTGGATAAATGTTTGCCTGAAGCATTTGAAATGGCCATGATGTAATAGCCGCTTGTTAATTTCTGCAGGTCAATGGTGATTTTCTTATTGAAGAATGTGGTCGTTTCGATCGTTTTCCCCACACTATCATATATTCTGACTTGCAGCATATTGTCTTGTTCAGACTCTATAGTGATAAATCGTTCAGTAGGATTTGGGAAAAGCTTAAAGCTAATCTCCGGATCAGGACTCTCTATGGATACAAAGAGAATCTCAGGCTGGTGAAAACCCTGTGTGAGAATGATGCTCCCATCTGTAAATGATGAAGACATCACCTCACTAACTGTAAAGTCCAGGGTTACTGTAGGTGTTGAAAAACTTTCACCGGCTATTGACACCACCTGCGGCGACAAAGTCTGAGCATGAATAGATATTATCCAAAACAATACTCCCGGTAGTACTAAAATTCTTTTCATAAGCTTGATTTTAATTAAGGATTGAATATGACATTTTCAACTTCAGGTGAAGTTGGTTAACAAACATTCATTGAGGAAGCGGAACTTCTTTTATCTGTAGAGATTTATTTACGCATCAAAAGTATTTCCCTAATGTCACGGGAATCATGACCATCATCAACCAGGATTGCGATACATATCAATCTATCAGGTGGTCATTATGAACGAATGTTAACTACAGCTATGTGAAAAATCGGAAGTGTGGGAAATGACAGAAAAAGCAATAATCAATAAATAACCATAGCCCTTAGACAAAACCGGCAGATCAGACCATGACCCTAAAACACCTTTTCTAGTTTCACCCGGAATGAATGAATCAACAATCATAGCACAGACCCATGCCAGGATAAAATCCGACGGCATCGGTTGTAATTTTTGTCCCTTTGCTGCAAAGGTGCAGGTGTCGCAGGCAATTGTGCAAAATGTTGAACTCCGCTGCAACAGAATTCTGCATTTCATACCAAACTAGTGCAGGATTTGATAACTCAATAATGTGAAATTCTTTCCAGTCTAATTGTGATTTATTCCAAAATCCTTAAAAAGAAAAAGGCAACATCCTGATCAGGATGTTGCCTTTTTCTTTAAAAATGTATTACGGCATTTTTAGATCTTACTGAATTTCGTCGGATACCATTCACCTTCCGACTGAACAGAAAGGAAATAAATGCCCGGTGTCAAGTGGCTGATATCAGGATTATTTCCAGTCTCATTCATTTCATTTATTCTGACTTCTTTTCCATCAATTGAGAAAATCCTGACCGATTGGATGGTTCCGTCAAAAGAAATATTCAGAATATCCTTCGCAGGATTAGGGTATACGGTCAATACTTTTTCGACTTCAACGAGATTCAAAGAAGATGGTTTTACTCCAGGATCCTGTGCTACAAGCGTGTCACTATACGTTTGATTTATTGAAGAAACATTAAGCCTGGTGATGGTCACCCCATCTATATATACCTGATCAGTATTATCGCCGGCAGAACACTGGATTCGTAATGTACCTGCAGTGGTAGGAACGAAATTCGGTACAGTGACAGTCGACATATAGAAAGTATTATTATTAAAATTAATGCCTCTCACATAACTTCCGATGGTCACCCAGCTACCGGATCCATTTTTATATTGTACCCAAAAATCCTCTCCCGTCTCCATACTCACAGCATAGAAATGAAAAGTGATTTGTAAACCGGTAGCTGTTGAAAGATTGAATGTAGGTGATGTCATGGCGGATTGCACACCTCCATTGGCTGCAAGCCTAATAGAATATGCACCTTCCCATGCATTTGCACCACTAACCCTTTCTGCATAGATGCCCCCATCCACCCATCCATCCCATCCTGTTTCAAAATAACAGGCAAGTAAAATTGGATTTGGCGGAGGTACACAGGCAGCACATGGTCCACCGCAATCTATTCCGGTCTCACCCTGATTTTGTATTCCATCATTGCATGTCGGACATGGAGTACACGGGCTACCACAGTCTATGCCTGTCTCACCTTGATTTTGAATTCCATCGGTGCATGTCGGTCCTCCCGTTCCAATGATCATCAATGAATAGTCTTCTACTTCGCCATATGTAAATGTTCCACATACCGGAGCATAGGCATTGTATTGCATTGAGACACGTATTCTGGTGGTCATAGTTGCGTTATTCGCCGGAACGGTAAATGTCACATTTACTGCTGTCGTACCTGAACCTTGTCCAACTTGTTCGCCAGCATCGGTCCAGTCATGATCATTATTATAATCGATCCAAACTCTCCACAATTCATTGGAAGATCCGGCGACAAAACCCGGTGTCAGGTTGATGGTATATGTAGTGCCTGCAATCAGACTTGTACTAAGTGATGTGAAATTACCATATCCATTATTGCTTCCGGTTTGATTATTAATTGCGCCCAAAACAACTTTTTTAATGTATTCATGATTGATGTTCGTTCCGCTTGAAGTACAATAAGGAGGAAGCGGTGGCGGTGGTGGTGGCGGTCCGGCAGGTGTAAGACAATTGCCGGCAGCATTTATGGTGTTGCGTATGATATTTCCAGGCTGAGGTCCAAATCCAAAGCTCAAATTGATTCCACAGCTTTGCAGATGACAATAGCTCATGATTGTGCCTCCGGCAGCAGGATTAGGGGGAAGAGGACATGATCCTTCTACCGCACCTGCACATCCATCAATCGCCGTATTATTTCCATTCCATACACAGGCGTGCGTATGATGAGATCCAAGCAAATGGCCCATCTCGTGGGTGATCACCATGGCGGACCAACTGTATGTAGGTACATTTGAATATGTAGGCGCTATACTGCAAAAACATTTACTCAGATCAGGATTGGAATTACATATACCATTAAATCCTGCCGCTATACCTCCGCTGCCAGCGTAAGAAACAAGAGCAGATAAATTAGCATTGAACACACCAGTATTCGCCTGATAAGAAGAAAGCATTGCGGCTGAAGTGGATCCTGTGTAGGGACTGTTCGAAGTCCACGCCAGGATCTGATTGATCATCATTGAGATCCCTTCGTTATTGTACAATACAAAACTTTGATTGTAAAGGGCTGTAATGAAATTAGTAGCAGGTATAGCTCCTCCTTTGTTGGTCACTACATCATCATCGATTTCAATATATAGGCGAACACAATCACCTGCATCACGGTTATGAGTCACTTGTTTGAGCTGTTCCTTTGTATAGGTCAATCCATCATCGGCAGTACCACATAGGAAATCAGACTTTCGATCGAGATCTTTATCGTTGTAAAAAACATAATCACTTTCCCTGTTTCCTTTTATAGCTCCGAGGACAAAATTTCCTTCGTCGGTCGTAATGACGGCCATGATCTGATCCTGAAAAACGGAAAGAGCAACAACTGATGACAGCATGCCTTCAACAATTCCTTTGTAATGAAGACCGGGATTGTATTCAATAGGATGATCAGGATCACTACTTGTATATAAAGCAAAGTCTTCAGTAAAAATCTGATTCCGCTTCAGTGTCAACATCAACGTTGATGAATTCGTCACCGGAATGGGAATGCGAACAAACTCATTTTGTCCGTGCAACATTTCCTGTATAGCATCCTGATCAATGTTCAATACGGATCCCTTCTTGAGGCCTTCAAGGTTGTAGGCTCGGCTATGAACATCATTTGACTGGAATGTTAAAATGTCAAATTGATAAGGTTTGTGTCCGGCAGTTTTCAGTTTTTGAATTTCCATGGTCACCAATGACTGTGTGATGTCATTTCCATAAAGAAATAGCATAAAAATGAGCGTGAGGGAGCGCAGCATTGAGTATATGGATTAAAGTAAGATAATAGTATCTGATATTTGCAAAAAGCACTTTGCAAATACACCTAAAATGTTTTTCGCTTTGACTAAATGGTGGAGGCCTAAAAGCGCATTAGTTCCTTGATGGCCTCTTATGAGTATCAAAAATGGCTTATGTTTTCTGTCGAACCTAACATTTCGGTGACATTAACATATAAATCAGGCTTTTATTTTGATTAGTCCATCCATATTCCTATCTAAACGTCCATATGAGTTGGGCTTCATATCCTCCTTTAATACAAATATCACCTGACATTGACATGAATTTCATGTCACACAGGCTTGGTGTTCATCCAAAAGAAAAAGGCAACACTTTTTACATGTTGCCTTTTCTCATCGTTATTGCACACGATTACATTTTACTAAATTTCGTAGGATACCATTCTCCATTTGATTGCACGGACAGAAAATAAATGCCCGGAGCCAGTTGGCTGATATCAATCATTCCTTTGGTTTCATGTGTATCACTCAATCGAACTTCTTTTCCTTCAAGAGATACAACTCTGATGGCCTGTATTTCTCCATTGAATTCGATATTCAATACATCACGGACAGGGTTAGGATAAACAGACAGTGATTTATCTACTTTATTTTGAGGATCAGCCCATGGAGATACTGATGGTCCATCGACCTCATCAATCGTCACACCAGACTCGACTAATGCAGCAGCATTTAGTCTTGTGATGATTACAGCATCGATGAAGACCTGATCATTGTCATCACCCGCGTCACATTGGATACGGAAAGTACCGGCTGTAGTAGGAACAAAATTCGGAACCGTCACTGTAGTGACATAAAAAATATTGTTGCTGAAGTTTGAACCACTGACGAAATTACCTATTGTAACCCAGGCTCCGTTTCCGCTTTTGTATTGCACCCAAAAGTCTTCACCTGTTTCCATGCTGAAGGTTTTGAAGTGGAAATTGATTTGTAATCCTACAGCAGTTGACAGATTAAATGTAGGTGATGTCATCGCTGATTGGGATCCTGAATTATCTCTGAGTAGTATTGAAAATTGTCCTTCCCATGAATAGTTGGAAATGACTCTGTTAGCATCCACACCACCATCAAGCCAGCTATCCCATCCGGTCTCAAAATAACTTGCAAGAAGTACCGTACCTCCACCAGGAGGAGGCGGTGGTGGTGGACATGGTTGACATGGGCCACCACAATCGATTCCGGTTTCACCCTGATTTTGTATTCCGTCTGAACACGTTGCCCCGGGAGGACATGGCTGACATGGCCCACCGCAGTCAATTCCTGTTTCACCCTGATTTTGTATTCCGTCTGAACATGTGGGTGTAGGTGGAGGCACTGAACCTACAGTGACAGAATAATCTTCAACCTCTCCATATGTGAATGCACCGCATATAGGAGGATATGCACCATATTGCATGGAGACACGCATTCTCTTCAATCCCACTGGAGTTCCGACTGGAACGGTGAACGTAACATTGATAGCTGAATTTCCTGATCCTTGCCCAACCTGTTCTCCTGCATCTGCCCAGTCAAGATCGCCATTGTAGTCTATCCATACACGCCAGAATTCTGAATAAGAACCGGCTGGAAAACCTGGTGTCAATGCGATAGTATATGTGGAGCCGGCATTCAGACTTGTATTAAGTGCCGTGTAATTTCCATAACCCTGATTATTGCCACTGGTGTTATTGATTGTATTCAAAACCACTTTATTGATATACTCGTAAGATGAGTTTGAACCATTCGAACTACAATAAGCCGGCGGAGGTGGCGGTGGTGGTGGACCACATGTAGTGAGACAATTATTCGTTGCATTTACTCTGTTCCTGAGGACAGTCCCTGGTTGAGGTCCAAATCCCAGAGTGAAATTTATGCCCACATTTGTAAGGTGACAGTAACTCATGATCGTGCCTCCACCAGCAGGATTTCCTGGTAGTGGACATGATCCTTCTACAGCTCCGGCACATCCGTCAATGGCGGTATTGTTGCCATTCCAGGCACAGGCATGAGTATGTTTTGAACCGATGACATGACCCATCTCGTGTGTCACCACTTCTACATCCCAGCTAAAGGTTGGAACATTAGAATAAACTCCATCGATGCTTGCAAAACTTTTTCGCCAGTCGGGATTTGTCTGACATAAGGCATCTAAGACAGCGATACCACCGCTTGCCTTGTATGAAACAAGCTGCGCTACATTGCCATTAAATTCTCCCGTATTATTTTGAAATGAAGTCAGCAAGGCTGAAGCTGTAGATCCGATATAAGGACTGGTGGTAGTCCAGGCTATAATCTGACTGATCGTCAATGTCACTTGCTCGTTGGCATATAAAACGAAACTTTGATTGAACAAACCCGTAATGTAGTTGGTCGCATTCACCGCTCCTCCTTTAGCGGTGACAATATCGTCGTCAATCTCAAGATAGATACGTACACAATCTCCGATATCACGGCTCTGTGCATGCGTTTGCAGATCTTCCTGTGTGTAGGCAGGCCCTTCGTCTGATGTTTCGCAATTAAAATTTGACTTCCTTTCCAGATCTGCATCGTTATAAAAAATGTGCAGATTATCCCTGTCATTTTCTATTCTGCCGAGTACATAATTACCCTTGTATGTGCTGATCAATCCCATGATCTCATCGTTAAAAACAGAAATCGCTACAACAGATTTCGGATCGTCATCGACAGTACCTCTGTAATAAAGACCCGGAGTATAATCAACAGGTACGTTTAGATTATTGCTTGTGTATAAAGCAAAATCAGATGTAAAAATATCATGTCTGTAGAGGTTCAATTTCATCACCGACCGATCGGAAACGGGAATGGATAGCTGAATGTAATCATTTGGACTGCTGATGAGTTCATGAATCATTTCCTGATCGATACTCATCACAGTGCCTTTAGTGAGTCCGGGCATGCTTAATGACCGTTCGTGTAAATCGCTGGATTGGTATTTGAGCAAAGAGACTTCCTTAAACTGGTGTCCCTGGGCTTTTAATTTGTTGACTTCTGTAGAAATTCCTTGCTGTCCAAATGTGATGCCCCATATGCATAGGGCTAACAGAGTCACTGTCAAACGAATCATAGTTTTAGTTTTTTAAAATCAAAAAAATGGATAATAAAATCTCCTCCGGAGTCCCTTCTCACGGATTCCGCTCATTACCAATTCAAAAAAGAGAAAAGACGTAGTAAGCGTCTATGCATTAAACTGGGGGGAGCAAACGGAAAAGCAACGAGTATTAAATGGAGGTCGAGATAATTCGTTTACTGCTTTTCCTAACTACAATAATTATACTAAAGTGTGGGATTACATAACATTTAAAGTCAATTGTATAAAAATCAGGGTTTCTACCTAGTCATTTGAAATGAGCCAGGATAGAAACCCTTATATTTTTTAAAAAACCCGGTCGGGGTATGTTTTTATTGGTTTTTGGCCTGATTGAGCTTTTTCTCAACCCCGTCTACAACGGCTTTCTGATTGTCAATTTCCTTCTGGGCCAATTCCTGATCCTTCTTGTTCTTTTCGATATCGGCCTCTGCTTGAGCTATACGTTTTTTAGAGTCATCGATCACCTTATTGAGACTTTCTTTTTCCCGCTGTAGCTTGGTCATGTTGTTTTGAAATTTTGCAAGTGACTTTTGCTGATCCTCGAGGTCATTAGTGATCAGATCTATTTTAACCTTATACGCAAAGTCTTTCAGAAATTTGACACTGGCTACATATGCGGTAGGACTGGCTGCGGAACTGACAAATCCGGAATCCAGGGTAATCCAGACGATCGCTTTGGCACCATCACCCGATTCTTCATTAAGGTTGAAGACTTTTAATTTGTTTATCCCTCCGATATCCATAAGCTGTGCATCTGCTACTACAGTCTCTTTAGATTGTTTCACTTTGGCGACTTTACCGTACGGTTTCATAAATTCTTTCCATTCAGCATCTGCAAATTTGACATTAGCTCCGGGAAGCATGATCGTCAGGGCAGGATTTGAACCCAGGCTCATGACCCTGGTATCTTCAAGCACCTGGGCTTGAACGAATAAAGGGATCAGCAATGAAATCAGGAGGAGTATAAATGAGTTTTTCATAATGAAGTGGATTTAATGATCTTGAGGGGCTTTCAGCGCCCAAAAAGTATGCAAATATTACAATCTTTCAAAACGTATGGTTTCAAAATACTCTGAATTTTGAAATCTTTAAGAAAAGTTTTTGGAAAATTAACAAGGAGTGTAAATGACCTGGTGGTCTGACGCAGAAAAGTATTATGCTTTAGGTTTCACAATCGTGAAAACACGTGATATATTGAATCCAAAGTGAATATTTCCCTTACCCCAATCCCCGACAGTCTCTGCAATAAAACCTCTTTCTACCATTGATGTACTGTTTGTAAAATGAAGCTGGAATACATGACCTCCCGTCTCGATATCAAATCCAAGAGAAAGTGAGTTGTGGATCCCTTCAGCCACCTGATCAGGAAGAAGATAGATATATTCCGCATTAAGCGAAAAACGCTTATCCAGTTTTATCCGCCCTGCAAATCCACAGGCCAGGACATCATTTTTTTCAGCAGATGTTTCAACAAGGTTTCTGTGTACAAGTGTCGGTGAGATTTGCAGGCTGAATCCACTGCTGAATTTCCGTCCTATGATCAATTGGGCTACGTGATACATCCTTGAAGAAAAGAGATTGTCCCGCTCGGGATGTGCCCACTGTAATGTCTCAATACATGTTGTCCCCAGTATAGCGACAGTGACCGGCATGTTGCGAAGGCCGGTACTTTGACGGAGAATTTTGTATTTAATAAATCCATCGTAGGTTTTTTCATAACTGCTTCTGCCCGCACCGATCGAAAGTCGGTCAGTGATACCATAATCCGCTCCTATTCGGATGGTGGCCTGATCGAGACCAAAGAGCTGGTAAAGACCCTCGCTTAAAAAACCAAAACGGTGAGAAATTTTTATATCCAACACGCCGGCGGCTGTATTCTCAAGTGAATGCAGATTGATGACATGATCTGTTTTAAAACTGGCTGCTGCGTACTCGGTAGTCTCCTCTCTCCCAAGTAATGAAAGCAAATCCTGCTCTTTTTGAGCAATTACCTGCCCTTCAGCAGCAGCCATTATTGTAATGATAAAAACGATGTACCAAGGCTTCATCATATTATCTCATTGGTAGCAAGTCAACCTTGACGGAGACTCTAACATTTTTTGAAATATTATCCTTTACTACTTTCGGTATCTGAATATTATAGTCAGCTATGACCACATCAAATGATGAATTGGCTGACACTCCCCCGCTCTTCATTGTCAATGCAGCCTGGCACTTAAACGGTTTGGTGATACCATGAATCGTCAGCTGGCCTTCAATATTGACCTGGTAGACATGATCATTCATCAGGTGAATAGCTGACCAGTCTGCAATGCTTCCTTTATAAACGGCTTTGGGGTAATCATCGCTTTCCATATAATTTTCATTGAAATGTTCCTGCATCAATGCTTTTTGAAATGTAAAGCCTTTGATAAGTACAGAAAATTCAAATCGCCCGGTTGCCGCATCAAAAATGACAAACCCATTATTATTGTCCGCTTCTATTTTTTCAATAGGGGCCTCTGATAAAAAATGAACATGTCCGGTCTTTGAAAAATATTTTTGCCCCAAAGCGAGACTCGTGTATCCTCCAAAAAATAATATGCTCAAAATATATTTTTTCATTTCGCTCTTTAATTATCCGGTGCGCCGTCTGAGACCCACTTTTCAATTTTTTGTATATCACATTCAGAGAGCGAAGGACGATCCTTGGGCATAGGCGTTACTTCACCGGTATGCCTGATCGCCTTGACAAGTTTGCCATCATTAATCTTTACTATAATAAAAGCATATCCTTCCAATGGGATTTGGCTTACACCCACATTGGCATCACTATGGCAATCATAACAATTTTGTTGAATGATAGGCAATACTGTTCCACTGTAGGTTACATTCATTGTATCACAAGTCAGAGGCGGATAGAGTTCATCCTCAACATTATAAGCACATGACAAGACAGATACTGCCATCGTAATACAAAAACTATAGATTAAATATTTATGCATATGTTTGATTAATACAGGCCTCCTTCTAGGACCAGGTGGACTGTGATGAGTAAATCTATAAAGGCAAATGAAATACGCATGCCTAAACTTGCCCAATGGGAATGCAAGGTATCCGAAACGGCTAAAAGCAGTCCCGATAATTTTCCTATTCTTCACCCTCAAGCCACTTTTTAAAAAGAGGTGATTTTTCAGTGCTGACAATCACCTCTTCATGGGCCACAGGCAGCAAATCAATGCGAACTCTTGCTTTTGAATGCGCATGCATTTGCTGAATGGCATCAATATGGATGATATACTGACGGTTGATCCTGAAAAATTTAGAGCTGTCAATGATTTCTTCAAGATTTTCGAGCGTATAATCCATCGGATACTTGCGCCCCTCCCGGGTCATCATAAATGTAATCTTGTCAGAAGTATAGAAATATGCAATATCCGACTGGTGGACCAAACGCAAACTTTGGCCCATGCGTATCAGAAAGCGCTTGTCATTCCCTTGCCTCGGCAACAACCTGCTGACGATCTCTTTATAATCGTTGGTTTTTTCTTTGTGCTGCTTAAATCTGTTCAATGCGAGCTCAAGTTCTTCCTGTTTTATCGGCTTGAGCAAATAGTAAACGGCATTCATCTTAAATGCTTCTATAGCATACTGGTCATAGGCTGTAGAAAAAATGACGCCAATACCCTTAAAGGAATAATGCTTAAAGATTTCCAATCCGGAACCATCCGCCAGATGAATATCCATAAACACCAGATCCGGAGGAGCATGCTGATCAAGGAAATTTAACGTGGACTCAACACCATCAGTGATGCCTATGATTTCAGCATCGGGTTCAGCTTTTTTCAACATATTTGACAACCTGGTGGCCGCAGGCTTCTCGTCTTCTACTATCAATATATTCATGATCAGGTATTCAGGTGGATAATGGGGATTTTGACCCTAAATGTATTGCCATCATTCAGTATTTCAATTTTAGCGGAAGTAAGATATTGATATCTCGTCACCAAACTGCTCAATCCAAAACCTGTAGAGTCAGTCATCCCCTGAATTTTAGGCCTGATAGGGTTTGAAACCACAACCCATTTATCATCAATCATGATCGTAATGATGAGTGGCTTTTCATTCGAAACCTTATTATGTTTGATTGCATTTTCTACCAGGAGTTGAATGCCAAGTGGGGCTATATAGCCTTCCAGGTTACTGATCTCTTCCACTATCCTGATGTTACTTCCGTATCGCTTCTCAAGGATGTACGCATAGTTCCGCATGATGACGACCTCTTCTTCAAGTGTGATCAGTTCAGCCTCCCGATGTAGCAATACGCCTCTGAAAAATCCGGACAATTGGTCAACATATGCAACAGCACTTTTCTGGTCCTCTTCGATAATGTTGGACAATGTATTAAAGCTATTGAATAAAAAATGTGGATTAACCTGCGCCTGGATAGCAAGCAATTGTAGTGTTGTTTTTTCCTTTTCAAGCTGATGAAGCTTATTGATGTGTCGTATGCGTAACCGAAGTAATACCCATGTGGCTAATGAAATTAAAATAATACATCCTGATATAAACCACCAGGTGAAATAAAAAGGAGGCAGGACTATGATCTCTCGCTGTAAAGATTGCGCTTGTGAAAAATCTTCATTGTATGAACCAGCCACCATAAATGTATACGTACCCGGAGATAGTTTTGAATAAACAGCTCTCCCTTCATGCGTATAGATCCAACCCTGATCATGGCCTTGCAACATATATCGGTATTGAACCCGTGACGGATCGGGATACCATAATCCCGTAAACCGTAAATCCAGAAAATTGCTGTCGGGATTGAGTCGAATCGTTTCTTTCTGATGAAGAACTCCTGGTGAAATATCAACCAAATGCATATGTACATATCTCGCTGTATCCGTCGTTGAAGGAACGTAGTGTAGAATGTTGTCTGTATCAGCTATCCACACCGAACCATCCCTGTCTTTACAGACCGCATTGAGATTTGGAGAAAATGAGGATAATCCTGTCGAGGAACTAAAGGAAAAAACTCCATAGTCAGGATTTTTTATTTGAATAGCACCTTCGCGGACCATTACGATTTCACCTTTTGAAGTTGTGATAAGGCTATTCAGCGAACCGTGCGCAGATGACAAGTGACCAAGCACATTGCCATTAAGATCTAAATTCAAAATATTTCCCTTCGTCGTGGAGATCCACAAATTATTTTTTTCATCCGTAGTGATACTATAGATCGTCCTCAGATCAAATGTATCCTCACCCGGTAGTGTGATAGGACGATTGAAAGAATACAATTGATTTTGTTCCAGATAATATAATCCTTTTCCGTCTGTGCCAAACCATACTTTATTATCATCACCTGCATACACATCGTAAACATATCCTGTAGGAAATTTAAATTTCTCCTGAAAAACGGTCACTGACAATTTGTCTTTGAAAGGATCATTGATCCATTCGATTTCTGTAATACCACCCAGAGTGGCAAGCCATAATTTATTACCCTTTCCATCAATATTTAGGATGCTGTTATTGGATATATTCTCTTTTTCTGTCAGATGTCTCTTTCGTCCGGTAGCCGGATCGTATATATAAAGACCCTGGCCAAATGTCCCGATCCAAAGTATCCCTTCTGCATCTGCATAGATGGCTAAAATATTGAGCTGCTCCTGTTGCAATAGCTGGTTCAAATCTCCACCATCCTGATTCATGCTATACAGCCCGCTTTCACAACCCAACCAAAGCTTACCGTCCAAAGACGTGATCGCCTGGATACCTGTGACATCAGGAATGCGATGATCCAATTGGGTATTGGCCATGTATAATTTATTACCGGAGGCAACCCACAGATTTCCAGTTCTGTCAAAAAGGATTACATCAAGACGTTTTGCTATTTCAGGGGGTAGCTGAATCTTATGCCCGGTTTGTGCTATTGAATACTTCCCGATATTCCTTTCCGTGGCAATCCAGATTTCATCCGAATGGCCTTTGACCAGGCTGGCCACACTTTCATCTCCGGGCTCTATGGCCATCATCGTGATGATACTGTCCTTTCCGGCAATATACCGCCCGATTCCATGATCATATAATCCAATCCAAACATCACCATTTTTTTCTGCAAGCAGCTTCGTTACGATTTCATCCGGTAGCCCCTGTTCACGACCGAGATGCTTAAGATTTTCAACAGGTTGCTGCTGATAAATCCAGATACCTCTATCCGTAGCTAACCATAGACGGCCTGTGTGATCAAGTATGGCATCATATACATCATCAGTCTGCAGAAGTGATGTATATGTAAGGCGAAGAAGCTGATTATTCCGCATACGCCAGATACCCTCACCATAAGTGGCGATATAGACATCTCCATCGGGATGAAAAATAATTTTTGAGATCGAAACTCCCTTCAATGAATCTGTAGGAATCACTCTGTTATCTCCAAGTAAAGAAATAACCTGTATAAAACCGTCATCAAAACCAGTCCATAATTCTCCGTCTGATCGCTCTGCAATAGCTGTGACCTCATGAGCTGCACCATCAGGCCTTTCAATCTTCCAGTAATTTCTTCCGTCAAATGAATAAAGTCCCTGGTCAGTTCCTAACCAGATCATCTGATCTTTTCCCTGAAATAACAAACCTATTTTTTGAATATCCCCATCAAAGTCAAGAGGCATCGGCCTGAAATAAAATTCCTGACCAATAACCGGATACGTCATCATAAAAATGACTACGCTGAAAATCCATTTCATGGTGTTGCGGCAAGAGAAAGGGTAGCCCTGATTGTAACGGCGATCTCCTGGGCTATTTTTTGATTTACAATTTTAGGTACTTCGATCTGATGATCCATCAATGGAACCATAAATTGTGCTTTGGCAGTGATGACTGTTCCGGTAGATGTAAGTTCGACTTTGATGATACGCTCTTTTGTGCGGCCATGGATTTTTAATTGTCCTTTAGCTCTCACCGTATATGTACCGGGTTTTGAAAAATCAACGAACTCAATAATTTTTCCGGTGAAGCTTGCCTGCGGATATTTAGAAGCTTCAAGATAGTTTTCATAAAAATGCTGCCGTTGCAAACCGTTATTGAATCCATTAAATGAAAGAATCGGTACCAGGAATGCAAATGATAAATCATCATTTCCAATGGCTCCTTCCAATTTTGAGGATGAAGCAATAATCGTCTCCAGTGGAGCTTCGGATTTGAAAGTGATACGCCCTTCAGTAGTTTTATATATATGCGTTTGTGCGCTGCAAAAAACAGCGAAAAGGAAAATGGGAATCAATATGGCGATTTGTTTTTTCAATTTTAAATCATTGATTAGTTTTCGATAATCCAGTCTTCTTCCTTCCGATAAACGACACCTTTAAAATGTGCGACCAACTCTTCTCCCCTCAGAACTTTGACATGATAGACTGCTATCTTTTTTCCTAACGAGGTTTCTTCTGCCTCTGCTCTTAAGAGATCACCGGGATAAACTGTTTTAAGATGATTAATAGACGTTTCAATGGATACAGCCTTCTTTCCTCGTGAGTTTGAAGCAAAAGCAAAAGCACTATCAGCGAGAGAATATGTGATTCCACCATGTGCTATTCCGAATCCATTAACCATCTCAGGTCTTACCACCATCTGAAGTATAGCATAACCAGGTTTTTCTTCAATACGTTCGATTCCCAACCATTGGCTGAACTCATCGGCATTGTACATTTTTTCAACTATCGGGTTCATACGTAAAATGGTTGTTGAGATGATGCCATTTTTCTTAATAGAACGCTGCATCTGTATCGTTCTTCATGATAGGTGTCAAATAAAGCATCCATTTGTTGAACGCAATTATCGATCCCTATTTGATCCGCCCATTTTAAAAGACCGTTTGGGTAATTTACCCCCAAGGTCATCGCCAGATCTATGTCTTCTTTGGTCGCAATGCCATAATGTAATGCTTCTGCGGCTTCGTTGATGAGCATGATGATGATCCGGTCAGCAATTTCTTTCTTATCCGTCTCAGATTTTGCTATTGTCAACGGTGTGTCAGATGAATAATTGTAAAAGCCTCTCCCCGATTTGCGTCCGTACCAACCTGCGCGAACAAGATTAGCCTGCATGACAGAAGGTTTATATCTCGAATCAAAATGCATCGCAGCCCAAACTGTACGTGTCACGGACTCATTAATATCATTGCCTATAAAATCCATCAATTCAAAAGGGCCCATTTTGAATCCACCTGCTTCCCTCATGCACTGATCTATATAAGATGGCACAGCGATTTGTTCTTCTGCGATCCTTAATGCTTCGCCATAGAATGGTCGGGCTATTCGGTTGACAATAAAGCCGGGTGTATCTTTTGCTTTGACGATGACTTTCTCCCATGAAGTGATAAGCTCGATAGCAGATCGCACCACATCTTCAGATGTCTGAAGTGCAGGAATGATCTCAACCAATTTCATCAGTACCGGTGGATTGAAAAAATGGATCCCGATGAAACGTTCCGGCTTCTTCAATACTTTCGCAAGACCTGTCACAGAAAGAGATGATGTATTGGTAGCGATAATAGCATCATCAGCAACAATCGATTCTACCTGTTCGAAAATTTTTCTTTTTTCGTCGACATCTTCAATGATGGCTTCGATCACCAGTTCACACCCGGCTATAGTTTCCAATTTATCAATAAAATATATTCGACCGAATATGGCTTTGGAATCCTGATCGTTGAATTTATTTTTTGCAACTAATCTGTTTAATGAAGAGAGGATAGTGTCTCTTGATTTTTCGATTGCATTTGGATATGCATCGTAGATCATTACTTCATGACCGGCCATCGCTGCTACCTGTCCAATGCCGGAACCCATGGCACCTGCTCCGATGATGGCTATACGTTTCATTTGCCTTTGAAGATTGCTTTGCGTTTTTCCAAAAATGCCTTCACGCCTTCATTATAATCTTCCGTTTGACCCGCGGTTGTCTGAAGTTCTTCTTCGGTGCTCAGTTGCTGATCAAGATTACTGGAAAGGCTCATATTCAATGCCATTTTTGTCAAGGCCAATCCTCTTGTTGGCATGGCCGCCAATCGCTGTGCAAGAGTCGGAATATATTCATCCCAGTCCTCATCAGGTATGGCTTTGTAGATCATGCCCATCAATTCGGCATCCGGTGCAAAAACTTTTTCACCAAGCATCATCAATGCACTTGCTCTTTGAAATCCAATTAATCGCGGAAGATGATATGTGCCTCCGCTATCCGGAATGAGGCCTATATGACTGAATGCCTGTAGAAAATAAGCTGACGTTTTAGCTACGACGATGTCACAGGCCAATGCAATATTTGCACCCGCGCCTGCAGCAGCACCATTGACTGCAGCGATGACGGGCATTTCAAGATTTCGGATTCGTTTGATGATTGGATTGTAATGATCAGCT
>JBDUAU010000239.1:0-5145 GCA_040004485.1 Saprospiraceae bacterium | reverse complement strand
TCCAAAGAACGCTATATCCAAGATAAATCAGAAATGCAATGATGAAGATGACCAATGCTGTATACTTCGATCTTGTATATAAATATTTTCCAATTGATATTTTTACATCTGCCTGGTTCGTTGCCCTGGCTTGGTCAGCTGTGGATGTCCCAAAAAATCGATGTGCGTTATTTACATTGATTTGTCCTGTCTTTTCATCTACATAGATTAGGGTTCCCTTTCCGGTAGTTAATTTGCCTTTTAAGTAGGGAAGCCGTGCATATAATTCGTCCTCTTCTATATGTCCGAATCCATCGATATTAAATTCTTTTTCTTCGAGAGGCAGATCGCTGTCTGATACTGCAATCCAAAGGTGGTTATGATTGACAATCGCCCTGATTGTGTTTCCGGCAAGCACGGATCTTGTCGCTAATATCTCCATTAATCCAAATTTTTGATGTACGGGACGATAGCTTCGATTATTTTATACCATATAATGGAAAAGATAAGTGTAAAAATCCATAAAAAGAATCCATGGGGTTCAATGAAGTAATATCCGATCAACAGAGCTGCAATCATGGAGAAAAAATATTCTACAATGCCGATAACCATAAGTATTTTTTTGACATTCATATCCGTGGCAGAAATGGGTTCTCGTAGAATGTGGCTGAATGCATAATTAATTTGGAAAGAATGTGACTTAACTCAAGTTTAATGTTTACTCTGATGCCATAAAATATCCGATTCCGATTTTATCACTACAACTGATCATCAATAGATACAATCCAGTATTTAGCCCTTTTATGTCAATTGTAAATGCGCCGTCAACGTCTGGATATATGATTAGGTTTTTCAATTCATGTCCCAAAAGATCAAAGATGCGTCCATTTACTGAAGCCGTCCTTTTTTCAATTTGTATCCGCACCAAATCCTGCGCAGGATTTGGTGAAAGCGTTATCGACATCAGATCAGGTTCACGCACTGCTGTAAAGTCGATGATGACATTATTCTGGGAAATGATACAACCATTTCCATCAATAACGATGATATGATAGGTGCCATCCGGCAGATTGAAATATTCAAATTCAGATACGAAAGCCAGTCCATCAATAGACACTAAATATGTACCGGGGTCATGCACTACTATCACCAGGTTATTATCTGTCACTTCATAGTCTACCTGCGGTGGTACCGGACCATCTGCTACAGTGATAGGACCGATAGTTCCGGTTACGGCCGGTACTTCTGAATCCTTTACAGTGACTGTATATTGCCCCGCTGGCAGTCCGGAAAACAATGAGCTGGCCTGATAGTTATTTCCATCGATACTATACAGATAAGGTGGTACTCCACCATCAGAGACATGTACACTCAGTGTTGCATTTGCTTCACCAAAGCAAAGGTTTTCTGATTCAATGAAGTAGGACAGTTCATAGTCAGCGATGTAACGGGCAAGTGCAAAATCAAGATTTGGAAAATCTCCGTTAAAACCACCTGCTACAATCCTGCTGTCATTCTGTATCAATACCTCGGTGGGTTGTTCAGAATTTCCGTCCAGATCTGTCAATGTCAATCCATGATCACCAAACAAAGTGTCAAGACCTCCATTGTGATTGATTCGTGCGATCAGCCATTGATTGTGCGAAAAGACATAATCTGATTTGCCTGCAATAATATATTTTCCATCTGTCTGACGGACCAGACCATAGGCTTGTGTATTTCCTCCGAGATCTAAAATGTAAACACCCTGATTTCCAAAATTCAGATCAGGATGACCATCAGCGTCATATCGGACAACACCAATATCTGACTCAAGAAAAAAGTTGTCAAAATTTGCGCTCCCTGCAAGCACGAGATTTCCATCAGGGTCCATGACCATGCTGCTTGCAAAATCACTTCCACCCGTACCCTGAAGATCAGTGAGTACTTTTCCATCTGTTCCAAAAGATTTGTCAATCGTACCATCTTCGAGATATCGTACCATAGCAAAATCACCTTTTGCATTTACAGAAGAGAATCCGGCTAAAATGATTTTACCATCAGATTGTATCACACCGCACGACACTTCATCTTCAGACCTTAAAGATGTAATTACGATGCCCTGCACACCAAAGTCCGGATCAAGATCACCGTTGGCCAGGTATCTGACAGCAGCGAAATCTGAAAATGTCTTGGATTCCAATTTTCCTGCAGCAATAATTTTTCCGTCTTTCTGAAGTAATACCGTATTGGGGTATTCAAACGCAGTGCTTAGATCCGTGATTACCTTTCCATCATGGCTGAAGGTCGTATCAGGACTTCCGTCTGTATTTAATCGCGCCACAGCAAAATCAGTGGCGTTGTTATTGGTGACCTGACCAGCTAATACAATCTTTCCATCCTCCTGAACGGCAATAGCATTGCATGAGCTTGGCATGCCATCAAAATCAATTATAGCTAGTCCATTAACTCCAAATTCATAATCAGGTGAACCATCAGTTAAAAATCGAACTGCGACAAAGTCTGAAGCAGAGCCTGTACCGATATTTCCGCCAGCTAATATCTTTTGATCCTGCTGGATAGCAATGGCATTCAGAAAATCAGATTGGCCGAAAGCAAGATCTCTGATGACGATTCCGTTGTCCCCAAAGGTGGGGTCGAGGAGACCTGATTGACTATAAGCATTAGATACTGTTAAGGATAACAAACTGAAACATATGTAATAGAATGTACGCATAGCCCGGTTGTGTTTGTTTGAGGAAAGAAACGAAAAATTAGCCAATTGCTTATTGCTTATTGCCCATTGCCCGTTGTCTTTAGCTCAGGTCTTTTAGATGAGGGATCAGAAATAGCAATCAGTTTCATGTTATATTCTGTTTCCTTTTTTTTATCATTTATGGCTGCACATGCTCTGGCGGCTCCATTTAATCCATTGAATCGATTGGGATGTTCCTTCAGATCAGATTCATATGCAGCTAATGCCTCTTTCGATTTACCCATTTCAAGAAGCATGTCGGCTAATAATTCTGTGGCAGGAATAACTTCGCATGGCGTGACCGGGGACTTCTGTGTGCTTTCTTCCATATGTGCAGCATCTTCCATCAGGCTTAACGCTTCTTTATTTCTTCCCTCTCTGAAGAGAATCCAGGCTTCACCGGCTTTTATCTGTATCTGCACCTGGCCTGCTTTGTAATTATCTTTTTGATGTGCGAGTGTATCGCTAAGAGTGATGAGAGTATTTAATTCTTTAATCGCTGCATCATGATTTCCTGTATTCGCATGACCAAGCAATCGTGTAAAATGAATGATCGCTTTTTGCCATGGGAATTTTTGCCAGGGAAAATCTTCCGGAAACACTTTTAATTCAGCGGCATCTTTCCACATTTTGTTTTCAAGAACATATCTCGAAGGTATAGCTGCAAAAGCATAGGCTTCTTTGAAATTGATTGTATGGAGTGTGTCGATTGTTTTTAAATAATTGCATAATTCTAATGCATGTACATTATCACCTTTTTGCAAATACGCATAGACGAGATAATCAAGTCCGTGGAGCTCTTCATCAAAATGTCCTTTCATACCTGAATTTTCGGCGTAACATTTAGCCGCATCAGTTGACACCAGGTTAGATTGTATACATTCATCCCAAAGACCCAGACGCGTGAAAATATGAGATGGCATATGCAATGCATGCGCAGAAGATGGAGCTATGAGGGCATATTTTCTTGCTGCTGCTAAAGCCATTTCGGCCAGTTCAGGTGAGTCATAGCTATGTATGATGTAGTGGATGATACCCGGATGATCTTGTTGTCCGGGATAGAGTCCGTTCAATATATCACCCGCTTTTCTTTGTTTACTGTATGTCTTATCCGTCGGACCTGCTGCACCATCAAGGGCTAATGCATAGAAAATGGCAGCTTCCTTATCATCCGGAAAATCTGCGTGCATATTGGCCATTGCATTTTCAAAATTAAGACAACGGGCGTGATGATCCAATGTATTCCAGTCCGTATAAAATTGTGCTATCGCATTTATATAAGCTGTCTCGCGTCTGGATTTTTGCGTAAGGGACTGAGCTATGCTGACGGCTGTAGTTCCTTTCTCAAGTTCATCCTGCGTCGGAGGCGACCACAAAGGATGGAAATTACACATCGCCACGCCCCAATAAGCCATCGCACAATTTTTATCGGCATCAATGACTTTGGCAAATACTTTTTCTGCTTCATCATATTCAAAGGAATGAAGCAATGCCATGGCGAGATTGAAATTGTCCTTTACAAGCGGCGAACAGGATGTTTCAAATGATACACGCCCAAATTGATTGTCTGCCTGTCCACAAAGCACTATTTCTCCTCTTTTAAGATCCAGATCATTCGTTACTTCTGTTTTATTTTTACAGGATAAGAATGATATAAAGAAGACGCTTAGGCAAAGATGTACTGCATATCCATTTTTATTTTGCATTTCTAAAAATACAATTTCAATTCCTTAAGATCAGCAAATCCAATTATATATTTCATCTATTCGGTGTATCTTTTTGCCTGGATGAATAGGATAGTTTTTCTTGTTCTTTTCGACGACCCTTAATATAAGCTGTGGATAGGTCTGTCTGGCAATATGCAAAAGAAAAATCCACAGTTTTTACCCTCCAAAGGGTCATGCTTCCCGTCTGCTCAGCACAGCAAATTCTCTCCCCTGAATGCTCGAAGGTGCCCAATTCCCTAACTCGCTGAAATACCCATATATACATCTCTTTTTTTCCCTTGCCCCATGTTTATGGGATGTAGAATTATCCAGGGATAAATTATATTTGTCATGATGATCGATTGAAAAATGCCCGGGTATACTTTTGACTCCCTTAAGTTAAAATGAATCTGAAACGTAAAATGATTCTTTTCCATATAACTATTACCTTTCAGGTGATATGCTGGTCAGTTATCATTTCGAGTTGTTCAAAAGCAAAACCGCTTTGTGAATACCAGATTGAGGATTGGAATTCAACAAATGCTTCTGTCGTTACTTCTTCTGAAGGTGATGTTTGGATGGCCCCGGATACATCTTCTATTCCGTACGATGAGGCCGGTGCATTGATACGCTATGGAAAGGCACTCGTGGCCAAAACAGGCGCCTATTTTGGTCCTAAAGGAAAGGTAAATCATAATGCCAACGGAATGAATTGCCAGAACTGTC
>JBDUAU010000255.1:0-5145 GCA_040004485.1 Saprospiraceae bacterium | reverse complement strand
TGGATTGGCCCTGTGGACCAGGAAAGCCTCAGACAAGTCGATGAGCGCCTTTAGTTTTGATTCATCCTTAGTCCATTTCAAAACCTCTATTTCCGGAATTGGTATTTCATCCTGAATAATTTAACCACCTTCATAGATGCGTTATGATCTGATCTCCTCAGCGTTGTTCACTGACCGTCGCAGAGCATTCACAAAAAAAATGCAGCCGGGTTCAATAGCCATATTCTACTCAAGTGATCAGATGCCACGAAGCGGTGATCAGCATTTTCCATTCAGGCAGGATTCAGCCCTGTTTGCTTTATCAGGATTAGACCAGCAAGGTACCATCATCGCTCTTTATCCCAATGCCGCGAAAGATTCACTGAAGGAAATTGCCTTTATCCTTCCACATGATCCGGAACATGCCATATGGAATGGAGACCGCCTTGATCCTAAAGAGGCAAAAAAAATCTCAGGCATCGCTACGATCAAAACGATAGCAGCCTGGGATAAAATAATGCCTCCTCTCCTTCTTTCCGCAAATGCCATTTACATCAATGCACGTCAACAGGATAGGTTTCATACTGAGATCCCATCACAAAATGATCGAATGGGCATTGAGTTAAAACGATTGTATCCTTCGCATACTTTTTTCCAGTCTCAGCCGATTCTCCGGCAATTGTCCATGATCAAACATCCACAAGAAATAGAATTAATGAAGCGTGCCGTGGAGGTGACAGGTTTGGCTTTTGACCGTGTACTTAAAACGATCAAACCAAAAATGAAGGAATATGAAGCAGAGGCAGAGCTCACCTATATCATGTCAGTAAACGGATGCCATCATGCTTTCGAACCAATCGTTGCATCCGGCAAGTCAGCCTGTATATTGCATTATATCAAAAATGACCAGGTGATCAAACCTGATACCCTGGTGCTTCTTGATTTTGGTGCGGAGTATGCCTGCATGGCATCGGACATGACAAGGACCATACCGGCATCGGGAAAATTTTCCTTACGACAACGACAAATTTATACCTCTGTATTATCCGTCCTGAATGAAGTGACCGGAATGATGAGCCCTGGTATGACGATCAATCAGCTGAATAAAGAAGCGGGAAAATTGATCGAAGGTGAATTGATAAAACTGGGTATCGTCAGAAAAAGTGATATCCGTCGCCAGGCTAAGGATGCTCCTTTGTGGAAAAAATATTTTATGCATGGAGTTAGCCATCACCTTGGTTACGACGTGCATGATATCAGTGACAGATCATCTCCACTGAAAGCAGGTATGGTACTCACCTGCGAACCGGGAATATATGTACCGGAAGAAAACATCGGGATAAGGCTTGAGAATGATATTCTCATCACTAAAAAAGGTCCCCGAAATCTTATGGCTTCGATTCCCATCCATCCCGATGAAATCGAATCTATTATGAACACACGCCCTATCTAAACTGTATTACTACATAAGAATGGCAAAACCGGATCATCATCCGGATTGGATTGGTTTCCGTTTAGACTGTTTTTTTTCTCACTCGGCATTATTGAACCATTAAAAGCCTGAATGAATGGCTCTGCACCGTAAATTGGTTATTGGCATTCATTCCGGAAGAAAGAATGTCGGTTACCTGTCACCTCTTTATTTGAATCCGTTTTGAAATAATTAATTGGATATTAAAAACAAAAAAAATGAACAGAACACTACTTTCCTTAATTGTAATCTTCTCTGCCTTTTGCAATCTTGCTTTGGCAGGGCATCTTTCATCCAGTTTAATCTTTATAGCCAGGATGAATGGCGCAACGGAAGAACCTGCTGTCACATCTGATGGACAAGGCCTTGGCATTTTTACATTCGATGAGAAAAAATCCACATTATATATTAATGTAAGCCTGAGTAGTCTCAGTGGCTCCATATCCGGTATTCACATTCATGAAGGAAATCCAGGAGAAAATGGACCCGTAATAATAAATCTTACTCCTTTCTTAATCGGCAATCGTGTCAAAGGGACTGTCCGCGATGTCACAAAAGAAATGATGGCTACATTCATCAGGGGTGGTTATTATATCAATGCACATACCGAATTGAATCCGGGTGGTGAGATTAGGGGACAGATAGGAGTGGAAACAGACCTGCGTTATGCTGCTTTACTTAATGGTAATTCTGAAGTTCCTGAAGTGACAACTGATGGAAAAGGTCTTTTTATTGCGCACTTTTCTGCTGATGGCAATAAGGTAGAATATAAAATGATCTTTGAAGGATTGACAAGCGCGGTTACGGCTTCGCACATACATCAGGGTGCAATCGGAAGTAATGGCGGTGTCATTTTTCCACTCACATCTTCGATCATTGGAAATGTTGCAAGTGGGGAATGGGATACAACCGATTTTCTTGATGCGCTGATGAATGGCGGTTTGTATGTCAACATACATACTGTCAACAATCCTGGAGGTGAAATCCGTGGCCAGTTGTTGATACCGGAAGGTCTCGCATTTGATGCAAGCCTTGATGGTACCCAGGAAAATCCAGCTGTCAATACACAAGGAAAAGCTCTTGCTATAGTCACTGTACGACCTGATCTTTCTGAATTAGAATACTATGTTGTGTTTGATAGTTTATCAGGCCCTGCTACGGCCGCACATTTTCATGTCGGTGCGCCAGGTACAAGTGGTGGAGTTGTAATACCCATGACAAGTGATATCAGTGGAAATATTATTACCGGATCTCAACCAATCACAATTGACCTGCTAAATAAAATGCTTGAAGGCGGCCTTTACATGAATATTCATACTGCTGCTCATCCCGGTGGAGAAGTGAGAGGACAGGTTTACAAATTTGCACGTGAGCCATATGTATTTGACTTAAATGGTGGACAGGAAGTTCCCTCTAATAATAGCACAGCAACGGGCGCAGGCATAGCCTCGATCGACAGAGATGAAACCAATCTGCATTTTATAATAGTATACAGTGGTCTCCAGGGAACATTTTCCAATGCGCATTTTCACTATGAAGAACCCGGTATTTCAGGGCCTGTACTATTTGGCCTGGCTTCTTTCTTTGACAATTTTGGTTTCGCTGAAGGATATTGGGACCAGCAAAGCTCACAGACATTTAATGGCGTTTATGCAAAATACCTTTCAGATGGTGAAGTCTATGCCAATGTTCATTCCAGTATGTTCCCCGGCGGTGAAATACGTGGTAACCTGATTCATACAAGTTCACTTTTCACCGACCTTCCTTTCGATCCAAAATTCAAAGATGATCTGATATTCTCTGCTGAACTGACAGGTGATGATGAAAATCCTGCTGTGACGACCGATGGTGTAGGATTAGCTACTTTTTATTTTGATGAAATCAGATCTACAGCATATGTCAATGTCACTGTTCATGGATTGTCAGGTCCCCCGACAGCGGCTCATATCCATGATGGAGTCTCTGGTGTAAATGGTCCTGTAGTATTTCCATTGACCTTAGTCGGCAACAGGATCCAAATGGAAATACCCGGAATAACTGCAGAGCAATTTGGAAAATTCGTGGACGGCAGTTACTATATTAATGTACATACTGCCGCTCATCCCGGAGGAGAAATACGTGGACAGATATTTCCGGAACAGGACGTGACATTCGTAGCTAACCTTAATGGTCTCCAGGAGAATCCGGTGAATACGTCGGATGGAAGAGGATTAGGTGCATTCCATTATACGATCGGACAAACGACACTTGACGTGAATATTCAACTGACATCTCTTTCAGGTGCTATTACTTCTGCTCATCTGCATACAGGGATGCCTGGTGAAAATGGTGGTGTTATTGTTGACCTGACAGATCTGATTGATGGCAATAGAATCATAGGCAAAGCAAATGTAACGGCAACAGATATATTCGCTTTGGCTGTAGGAGATGTTTATGTCAATGTGCATACTGCCGATTTTCCGGATGGGGAGATACGCGGCCAGCTTGTATATCAGAATGGATTGACCTTTGACGGATGGATGTCCGGTTTGCAGGAGAATCCTTTTGCAACTACTTCAGCAAGCGGTCTGGCCGTAGCCACGGTTTCTCCTGATCTGTCAAGTGTCAATGTATGGATGACGACTGATGCGGTTTCAGGTCCTATAGGTGCATCCCATTTTCATCGCGCTGCCCTGGGTACAAATGGTCCGGTTGTTCTTAATTTTTCTAATGATCTGAATAATAATGCGCTTGATTTTACAGGACCCATATCCGGGGATATTGTGAGTTCATTGCTGAAAGGTGAAATATACATCAATGGCCATACGGCTGCATTTCCCGGTGGAGAGTTGAGAGGACAAATGTTCAGACTTGCCCGTGATGGATATGGATTTGATATGTGTACGAATCAGGAAGTGGCTCCTATCAATGCGCCGAATGCGCAAGGATCTGGCCTGGCTTCTATCGACAGGCTTCATTCTAATCTCAATCTTTCGATTGTCACTGATGGCTTAACAGGTGATCTTACAGCTGCCCATTTGCATGCAGCACCGATGGGTGTCAATGGTGGAGTCATATTGCCACTTACAACATTCTTCGTAAATGGTGCTGTATTTGGAAGTGGTGTTCCGGTGGATACATCCATTCTAAATGCCATCATCGCAGGGAATGTGTATGCCAATGTTCATACTGCACAACATCCGGGTGGAGAATTGCGCGGACAGATAGTGAAAGACTTTTTATGTACTATTGAAACAGGTGTTGAACCTATTGATGAGATAAATGGTGATGTACTGCTCAGTCCAAATCCTGTAACAGACGAACTCAATATTCAACTGGAATTAAACAAGGCAGCTACTTTATCGATGAATGTCTTCGACGTGACCGGTAAAATGATTTCTGCTCAACCATTCAGATTGACAGAAGGCAGAAATGAAGTTCAGGTTGAAACTATAAGTCTGAATCCGGGTTTTTATCTCCTGATGATCACTGATGGGAATAAATCACAGGCTTATAAGTTTGTCAAATAACAGATAAAGAAATTGTGGGCAAGAAGCCGCACTTCCTGGTTTGGAGTGTGGCTTTTTTTATAATGAAATTGAAATAGAAAAAGTTCGTCTTGTAGTGTACAACTAATTTGTTACGAATACAGTCAAGCCCTAATATCATTTATTTACTAACTAAATTTTTTAGAAGTACGGACAGGTCGAATTAGC
>JBDUAU010000702.1:0-1555 GCA_040004485.1 Saprospiraceae bacterium | reverse complement strand
CGTTTATCATTGATTTTTACAATGAATACAAGAGCAAAGGTGTGGAAGTGCTTGCAGTCTGTACAAAAACAGGATCTGATATCTCATCTTGCTGGAATGCCATCAAAGAAAGAGGCATGGATATCTGGATGAATACTTGTGACCAATATATGCAAAGCCGATACAAGACGATCTATGATGTCAAAGTCACACCTCAGATCTATGTCCTCGATAAGAACAAAAAGATACTTGTCAAAAAAATAGCTGGAGAAGATCTGAAACCTGTGATGGATGAGATCCTAAAGAATGAGGAGTCGAAACAAAAAAATCAGTGATCGGTGATCAAGTGATCTATCACAAGGGACTTGAAAAAAGAAATGGCAGTGAATTTTGTTTTGCTACAATTAAGATCAAATGTGCAATACATATTCATCAGTGAGAATGATTAAATGAAATCACGAGCATCAGTGGATTCAAGGTAGCGCTGGATTGCCGCCCATGCTGCGGAGAAGGACATAAGTATTCCGAGGGCGATAATGAATAGCATACCTAAAACGACCATATCCAGACTTGAGACAAATAGTGACTGACCGACTACATGTCCAATCCAGAGAAGTACAGAGAAATAGGCGATTCCGGCAACAAGGATTGAAAAGCTGCTCATCTTCAATACTTCAATAATAAATGGCCTGCGTATGTATCCACGTGTAGCACCTACAAGGGACATTGTGCGGATATGATACCGGTGTTGCATGATGTACATTCTGATCTGATGATGTATCATCACAAGAATCAAAAGAAGAAGTATGCCTCCGATTGCCCCTGTCACCAGGGAGATACTTTTTAATCTGGAGCGAACTGCCCCATACAAATCTTCCGGATAATAGAATCCACTTATCCCCTCCACTTTTGTCAGGTCCCTTTCCAACGATTTTGCATATGCAGTATCTACACGTTCTGCATCCAGTGTAAACCGAAAAGAACCTCTGAAAGGATTGTCCATCGAATCCGGTAGGGCAAGTTCTTTCAATTCTGTTTTCATGATTTTCAAAGCCTCCGATGCAGATACAAATCTCAGGTTTTGAATTCCTTCAATCTTATTCAGTCTGTTTTCAATGGTGATAAGTTGTGGCTCAGTAAGTCCGGAATCACACTCGGCGAGGAATTCAATGTTTCCTTTAAACAGATCTTCCCAACGGTCTGAAAACCAGAAACTACTGACAAATAAACCTGAAAGAAACAGGAGTACGGCCAGGCTGCTGACAGTCAGCCAATAATAGGGAGTGTAGGAGAATGTAAATGACTTCACGATCTGGTAAAGGTAATCGAATGATCTAAAAGTTTAATATGTATTTGGGAGTCAAAACCGGGTGGGGAAGATTTACTAATTTCGCGTTCCAATAAACAGAATTGTTCATGGCCAGAGAATTAGCATTGAGGGATGCCATCCGGGAAGCAATGATTGAAGAGATGCGTCTGGATGATAGCATATTCCTGATGGGGGAGGAAGTAGCTGAGTATAACGGTGCTTACAAAGTGAGCAAAGGAATGCTTGATGAATTTGGGCCTCGTCGTG
>JBDUAU010000600.1:0-5160 GCA_040004485.1 Saprospiraceae bacterium | reverse complement strand
TGGTTGTCACATATCGCAACACAAACAAAAATACTTCAAAAAACAAGCATTTTTGATCACAGTGCAATGGATCAACAATTTGCGTGTTTTCGAAACTGGTTTGTTGCGCACCAGTCACGTATTGAATATAGATACCTGTCTCCATGGTCCTGATATGACGGGGCTTACACCTTTAGCGGTTGTTCACTTACACGGGGGTAAGGTACCGCATAACAGTGATGGATATCCGGAGGACGCCTTTCCACCTGGTGATTCATCAGGTATATACTTCTACCCCAACATTCAACCGGCAGGTACTTTGTGGTATCATGATCATGCTCTCGGTATCACCCGGCTCAATGTGATGATGGGTCTGGCCGGTTTATATTATTTGCGTGACAGCAATGAATTATCTCTAAACCTGCCTTCCGGAGAATATGAGATACCTCTTGTCATCCAGGATAAATCCTTCCATACTGACGGATCCATAGCTTATAATGAAAACTTTGAAGATCATTTTTTTGGTGATAAAATCCTGGTCAATGGAAAAGTCTGGCCATACCTGAATGTGAAGAAAGGGAAATACCGTTTTCGCCTCGTGAATGGAAGTAATTCAAGAGCTTATACGCTTGCCTTATCCAATGGCGCCCAGTTAACACAAATCGGAAGTGATCTGGGTTTTCTTGAAACACCCGTAATGCTTGACTCTCTCACTCTTCTTCCCGGTGAACGATATGATTTGGTGGTTGATTTTTCCTCATATGCTACCGGAACGCAAATCTTATTGACCAACAGTGCACCTGCTCCTTTCCCGGGTTTTGCAGGCGTGGGGGTAATCCCAAATGTTCTGAAATTTATTGTCCAGTCTGCAGCAGGATATACGTCTCCATTGCCGAGTACATTGGCTGAAATAGAAACATTGCTTCCTGCCAATGCCGTTGAACAGCGCGTCTTTGAGTTGATGGCGATGGCTTCACCTCCCTGTGCGGGTATCAGTCATCCAATGTGGAGCATCAATGGACTCGGGTGGGATGACATCACAGAATTTCCTGTATATGGGACTACAGAGATATGGACCTGGCATAATCAGTCCGGTATCTCGCATCCAATGCACCTTCACCTGGTTTCGTTTCAGATCCTGGATCGCCAGGCCATCAATGAAGCAACCGGCCAACCTGAAGGTCCAATTTTACCCCCGGCAGCAAGTGAAAAAGGATGGAAGGATACAGCCAATAGTCCTCCTGGATTCAGTACCAGGGTTATAGTGCGGTTTGATGGATTTACCGGACTGTATCCCTATCACTGTCACATTCTGGAACATGAGGACCATGAAATGATGCGGCAGTATGAAGTGGTTCCTTGTCAACTCGTCACCAAGACCATCAATGCCGGTCCCGGTTCATTACGCTATGCGATTGATTGTGCTGAAAATGGGGATACAATTTTCTTTGATAATAGTATTGCAGGAGATACCATTATACTGAATGATCCTTTGCTCCTGAATAAAAATATATTCATCATCAATACAAATGCAAATGCGGTAACCATCAATGGACAAAATACTATGCACTTGTTACAAATAACTTCGGGAAGCAATATCACTATGGAGCATTTCCAAATAATTTCAGGAATGGGGACTTATGGAAGGGCTATCATCAATGATGGAAACCTTATCTTGGATAATATAAGCATCCTGGACAGTACCGGAGGGTTAAATGGAGGTTATACGGTGTCCAATCATGGCTTGTTGACGCTTAAGCATAATTGCAATATCAAGTTGAGTTCCTTTTAATTTTTTTAATTATCCAAAAGTTAAATCTGCCAGATTATCTTAATTTCCTATCGCCTTCATAAACTCATCCTTTTTTCTCCGCGCCACATCCAGTGTTTTCCCATTACTCATCAATACCTGGCCACCTTCACCCTTAAGATACTTTTGCATATGGTTTTTATTAATGATAAAAGAATGATGTATTCGGATAAATGTATTTGGGGGCAATAATTCTTCAAAATCCTTTAGCGTTTTGGAGACAAATATTCTTTGAGCAGCAAGGAGATATATTGATGTATAGTTGCTTTCAGCTTCGAGATAAATGATATCGTCCAGTTGTACAAATTGAATTCCTTCCTGTGAGGGAATGGCTATCCTGCTGTTTTGATTCTTTTCATTCATCAAATTGTAAAGCAGGGTCTCGATCCGTTGATTTGGAATTTTACTTTCGCTTCGTTCCCTTGCCTTTTCAACCGCATCCTGCAGTGTCTTAATTTCGATAGGTTTCACCAGGTAATCAAGGGCACTAAAACGGATGGCCTGAATAGCATAATGATCATAAGCTGTAGTGAAAATGAGCTCAAAATTCCGTTGCTTTACTTGCTGTAACATTACAAATCCATTCATGCGGGGCATTTCCACATCTAAAAACACGATGTCAGGCTTTTCCTTTTCAATGGCAGTGATCCCTTCCTCTCCGTTTTCACATTCCTGCAGGATCCTGATGCCAGGGCAGTGCGTTACAAGCTTTTGTCGTAAGGCATTGCGGCTATTGCTTTCATCATCTATGATGAGGGCAGTTAAATTTTTCATACAAGGGCAGGTTGTGTGGTAAGCCAAATTTCTACTCGAGTTCCGCATGCTTCTTTTTCCTCATCGTAAAGATCCGTGATCGTGATTGCATTATTCTGGTTTTCATTAAACAAGCCTATTCGCTCATGTGAAATCTGAATACCATAAGATTTAAGAAAGATGTTATTCAGCTTCTTAAGTTCTGCGGCCTCTTTACGGCCTACTCCATTATCCGAAATGGTATATTTTATATTTTGGTCTTCAAGTTTAACCTCGATATATAATTTTCTGTCATTCGCTATCTTATTGAGCAGTCCATGATGAATAGCATTTCCCACAAAAGGCTGGATGACCATGGGCGGCACTTTATAATCGCCATTCTGAATCTGTGGATCAATGTTCAATTGATACTGAATTTTATTGTCCCATCTCAGGGCTTCCATCTCAAGATACAATTTGAGGGCATCGAGATCTTTCCAGAAAGGGATTGCATTTGTTTTTGAATTTTCGAGAATCGCCCTGATCAGTTGTGCAAATTTTGCCAGGTAGTCAGTCGCTTTATTTTTTTGATCCGTCTGGATGAGATTATCAATAGAATTGAGGCAGTTGAAAATAAAATGAGGGTTCATTTGTGCACGCAATGCCATCATTTCCGTTTGAGCTATGCGGTGACTTAATTCGGATTGTTTGCGAATATGCTGAATTCTTTTTTTTAGGAGAAGATAGATAGCTCCACTAAATACGAAAATTCCCATCAGCCGGAACCACCATGTACCCCACCATGGCGGTCGAATGATAATCTGAAATGAAGTGATCGGTGAAGACCCAATGCCTCGCTCTGCTTTCACCTCAAATACATATTCTCCGGGTTTGAGGTCAGTATAATCTGCAAATTGTTTTGTAGTGGAATGAATCCAATTATCCTCTAGTCCCACAAGTCGATAGAAATAATCAGTCTCGCGTGAATCCATATAGTTGAGGGAAGAATATTCTATTGAAATAAAGTTTTTATTATACGGTAATACTACCGGAGTACCATCAATCAGAAAAGAATCAATGTATAGTGGATGATCCACGACACTGAACCGGCTAATGGCAACACCAAAATCCTGCCTACGATTTTTTCCAACTATTGATGGATCAAAACAAATAATTTCTGCAGGAGTGGTTGCCACCCATCTCCCATCGTGTAAGGTCGTGATCTTACTCTTCTCGATGGAGGAGTTCATCATGGAATGGTCAAATTTATAAACTGTCAATTGATCATTCCGTGGATCCATTTTATAGAATTGATAGTTGGAGGTCAACCAATATTGATCATCCGTATCCTTCTTAATGGAAAAAATAGAGGTCCCCCCAAGAGGCTTTAATGCAGGCAACCGTGAAAATGTCCTGGCATTCAAATTGAATGCAAAAATTCCCCTGTAAATGACGCCAATCAATAAGAAAGAATCATTGTACTCTTCTATTCCCTTCATAGTAATACCGGCGACTGCATCTGTACTATCCGGTTGATAAAGGTGAATATAACGATGTGCTTTCAAATCAAATTCTAACAATCCCTGTCCACTCGTCACCCAGCAGTGGTTTGTCTTATCGATCTGAATACATTCAATGCCGGAATTTTGAAATGCGATCGGAACAGAAGGACTAGCCGGTTTGTAAAATTTTTGTTCTTCTTTATTCCAAACCACGATCCTGCCTCCATGTAATCCTAGTAAAATATTTCCGTCATGATCTTTTACCATGGTGGTGATGGTGGTGTTATTCATTTCATCGGGATGGATAGTCCTAATTGTGTGCCTGACCGGATCATAAATATGAATAAATCCCTGTTGAGTTCCTGCCCAGATCATGCCATCATCATTCATGACAAAACTCCAAACGAGATTATACTCCTCGGGGCCGCTGAAGGTTATATTCCGTATAAAATTCCAGTCTTCATCGCACACCGTTATGCCGCCTCCCCATGACGCTATCAGGATTTCTCCATGCCCTGTTTCAATGACGTCATTGATCGTATATTTCGGAATGGATGCAGTAACTCCTTCCAGATGGCGAATCTTCTGAAAATAATCATGGTAAGGATTAAAAACGTTGATCCCTCTGTCTGTTCCCAGCCATATATTATCTTCCCTGTCCTGGAATATGGCATAGATGCTGGAATTGTATCGAAGTCCATTATGGATTTTCTCATCAGAAGTGATGTAGTTAAAATCATTTTTTACCCTGTCGTACAAAAGAAGTCCCGCAAAATCTGTGGCGATCCAAAGGTTTTTTTGCCGGTCTTCATACATGGCCTGGATCAACACCGGGAAATCGCCTTGTTCCGCTCCAATTTCTTTTCGCCTTACATCTTTGATTGAATAGATCGTCATCGAATGATCATCCAGGTTGTACCGGATCAAATCTGATGTCCATGTGGACATCCAGATATTGTGATAACTGTCCTGCAATAAATAACGGATCTTGTTTGTATTTCCATATATTTTCCAAAGCTGTCGCAACAAGGGATGGTCGCTTTGATCTTCAGTGGAGGAATGCAACGTTTTTTTTGCCTGATCAGCGATAACCAGGTAATCAAACGTATGAAACCAGTAGTCTCCTGAAACAGAATC
>JBDUAU010000407.1:0-5163 GCA_040004485.1 Saprospiraceae bacterium | reverse complement strand
GATTTTCGATTTTCGATTTTCGATTTTCGATTTTCGATTTTCGATTTTCGATTTTAGTCCTCGAGAATAAACATTAATAGCTCCAACGGAGCGAAATATCTTCAACAATAACGACATCATACACTTTAAGCTCCATCGGAGCGAAATATCTGTAACAACAACGACATCATACCCTTTAAGCTCCATCGGAGCGATATATTTGAGTACGTTGACTCTCTTCTATATGGCGTGGTGAATTATTCGAAAAATTCTAATAAGAGAGCTTTCATATCCTTGTCAATGATTGCATAGATAAATATTCCGCTCCGATGGAGCTCACATACTTTTTTGTTCTTCATTATTTACAGATATTCCGCTCCGATGGAGCTTTGCGCTTGCTTCTCCTTACGAATTAATTTGCGTCAATATATTGCTTTCAAGACATTGGCTTTAGTGAATATTTTCGTGCTCTTTTTAGAAATAAATTTGCGTTAATTTGCGGTGAAAGAAGGGAATGTCGTTGGTGGATTTTAACGCTAATGGCGCAGAAATTTATTTAAAATAATTACCGCTATTTGTATTTCCTTGCGAATTAATTTGCGTCAATATATTGCCTCTAAGACTTCTCATTTGGTGAATATTTTCGTGCCCATTTTTAGAAATAATTCTGCGTTAATTTGCGGTGAAGGAAGAGAGTGCTTCATCAATTGCCGGAAACTGGAATTTAAAGCCTTCTTTTTCGATTTTTTCAGAAGAAGCATTACAACTCTCAAACAAAACTCTATGTGTTTCGCCCAAAATTATTGACATGATTATTTTAGGAACACCTGCGACTATTCTTTTAGGTGAAATGTATTGATTCATTGTTTTTATCAATACTTTGTTGGTTACCGGATGAGGAGATGAAGCCAGGTAGGTTCCTTTTGCATTTGTATCCTCCATGCAGAAAAAAATCATTCGGATCAAATCATGAATGTGTATCCATGACCAGATCTGCTTCCCATTTCCAAAATAAGATAAGACGCCAAAACCGGGAGTACCCATAATTTCTTTTAGAGCGCCTCCGTCTAAGCTCAATACAATTCCAGTGCGGAGAATGACCGTTCTGATACCTAAATCAGCAAATGCATAGTGACCTGCTTCCCAGTCAATCGTTGTTTTAATAAGCCAATCTTCGCCATTGACAATGGGTGTATCTTCATTTACGATTTGATTCCCCCTGTCTCCATAAATGCCGATACCTGAGACCCCAAGATAAAATGGGGTGTTGATTTGCTTTTGCGCAATATATTTTTCAAGTGTATGACAGGCATCGATTCGGCTTGTATAAATTTCCTTTTTCTTTTTATCTGTCCACCTGCCTGCTGCAATGGAAGCACCTGCAAGGTTGATGATAGCATCATAGGATTCATTTTTCTTTAAGTCAATAGTGCCTTTCCCAGGATCCCAGACAATCCTTCCGGGGCCTGCATGCCTGCTCAGAATGGTTGTTTCCCATCCCTTTAGATTGGCTTCAATGGCCAGAGCGGTTCCAATCAATCCACTACCACCGGCTATCAGAAGTCTTTTGTTCATATCGATTAAACGCTTTTTTAAGGTGTAAGTTAATCGTAGCAGATAATGATATGAATTTGAAATTCTACTAATCCTGGAGGATAGCCACCAAAACCCAACCTCATCACTATCTTTGGCCAATGGTAAGAAGGGATATACAACACATAAGTGCTATCGTTTTTCTGTTTCTATTGATACTCACATCCTGCAAAACAGGGACAGATACACCAACACCACTCGCTGTCAACGTGCGAATCCCGATAGAACCTGAAACATTGAATCCATTGTTTGGGAAAAGCTCATATGTAACTCAAATAACGAGTCTCATCTTATTGCCCATCGCAGAATACGATCCCGTGAGTTTGAAATTATCTCCATTACTGATCACTGAAATTCCAGCAGCAGAAAAAGTCACAGAAGGAAAACATGCGGGGGGACAACGATATCAATTGCATTTCAGACCGGAGGCCACATGGTCCGATGGAAAGCCAGTGACGACAGATGATTATCTTTTTACGTTGAAAGCAATATTCAATCCTTATGTCACCGCTGCTACCACACGTGGTTTTTTAAACTTCATCAGTGAAATTGAGACGGATCCAAAAGATATTTTGCACGCTACTGCGTATGTGGACAGTTCATACATATTGGCCCTTGAAGTGATCACAAACTTCAATTTATATCCCGCTCATCTGTATGATCCACAAAATTTCATGAGTAAAATTACACTGGATGAATTGCGTGATCCGAATAAGAAATGGTCAGCTGAACAGGACACACTTCTTAAGCAATTTGCGACATCTTTTGAATCACCACATTTCGGAAGAGAAATGGTAAGTGGTGCAGGACCTTATGAACTTGACAACTGGACGACAGGGGAATTCATCAGGTTGAAGCGAAAGAATAATTATTGGGGTGACAAGATCACAAATGCACCGCTACTGATACAAGCTTATCCAACTGAAATCACCTATAAAATAATCACAGATGCCGCCACTGCAGAAGCAGCGCTCAAATCAGGTGAGTTGGATGTGATGGGAGACGTAAGCCCTGCTACGTTTATAAAAATGAGAGCTGATTCACAATGGTCTGCAAAATTTCAATTTGCAAGCCCCGGCTTATTACAAATGAATTATTTGTTGCTCAACAATCGAAAACCGGTTCTGGCAGATAAGAGAATTCGGCAAGCCCTGGCCTATTGTCTGGATTATGATGGCATCATGACTAATCTTCTTCAGGGTCTGGGGCAACGAAATGTAGGCCCAATCCATCCGAGTAAATCGTATTATGATAAAGATCTTAAACCCATCTCTCAGGATATCAACAAAGCAATAGCACTGATTAAAGACGCCGGATGGAAAGACACAAACGGAAATGGAATCCCTGATAAAATAATAGATGGTAAACTTCAGGAATTAAGTATCGGTATAAAAATAACCGCTCAGGAAGAAGGTAAAGCCATTGCAAATATTCTCAAAGAGAATGCTAAAAAAGCAGGGATTGAAATCAATATAGAGGTTCTGGACAACAGCCAGTTTAATGATGACCGGAGACAAAACAATTTTGATATCGAGCCTATGCGGATGCGATCAAATCCGGCTATTGATGATCCTTATCAAAACTGGCATTCTGCAAGTGACAAACCCGGCGGAGGTAATGTCAGTGGATATCATAGTATAGCAGCGGATAGTGTGATCAATGAAATCCGCACTGATCCTTCAAAACAAGAAAGAGATCATGACTATCATTCACTTCAGGAAATCATTTACGAAGAGCAGCCTGTTATATTCCTGTATGTTCCGCTGGAGAGAATTATCGTTTCCAAAAAATTTGAATTTCTTTCTTCTTCCCGGAAGCCCGGTTATTTTGAAAATCTTTTCAAGCGTGCTGCATAATAAGGATGAACAATGATCATATCCTTCATCAGGAGATTTAGTAATGCCATACTATTATTGTGGATCATCTCTATTATTGCTTTCTGGCTCAGTAAGCTCGCTCCGGGTGATGAAGTGATGGATTATCTGAGCATAGATGATTCGCGATACAATATCAATTCAAATCCGCTTGAACTTCAAAACGCATATCTTCAGATAGCCCATCGACGTGGATTGGATCTACCGATGTTCTATTGGTCCATCTCACCAGGATATTATCCTACGCATGTCAATCTTGTCCTTCCTCTGGATGAAAGGAAGTCATTGAAATCCTGGATTGATCAATCGAAGAATGGAAATGAATCCGTTCTGCTTCATGATCAATTGAAATCAGGATTGCAGATATACTGCACCAATAGTAATTCAATTCCATTTTATAATGTCCTGTGTCAGAATTTTAACAACGCATTAAAAACAAATGATCTGCAGCTATTGCAAAAAAACATGCTTTCTGTGAAGGACGTTTTATTAAAAGATACAATCTCGAACCCGGAAATCACAGATCAATTGTCCGGGATCCTGACGTTGTGTGGTAAATTATTGCAGAAAGAAAATTCAGAATTGGTAACTACATGGTTACCGCTGATCGAATGGAATGGCACACACAATCAATATCATCAATGGATGTCGGGATTAATTTCGCAGCGGCCACTGACATCCCTTGTTGACGGGCTGAATGCATGGACTAAAATATATGATGCACTGAAGTGGACATTACTATTAAATGGCATTGCATTTTTACTTGCGATCATTCTGGGCGTGAGGATAGGAATCTGGAGCGGCGCCCATGATGGCCGGCCTATAGAACGAATCGTAAACTGGATACTATTTGCACTCTTTGCACTTCCTTCATTCTGGCTTGGTACACTATTCATTTATTCGCTTACATCAGGAGAATGGCTATCCATTTTTCCATCGGGCGGATTAGGTTCTTATCAAAGAGCAGGATCAGTGATCGAAAAATGGAGCATATTGTTTTCACATCTTTTCCTGCCTGTCATGTGTCTTGCTCTTGGCGCACTGGCCTACGTGTCAAGACAAATGAAACAATCTATACTTCATCAACTACAACAGCCTTATGTAAAAGCATTACGTGCCCAGGGTATTTCGGAGCGAACAATAATGAGGAGGCATGTGATCCGGAATTCATTGTTTCCTGTGATTACAATTATAGGCGGATCAGTTCCGGCATTGCTTTCAGGATCATTGATCGTTGAGGTTATCTTCAGCATTCCCGGAATGGGAAGGTTGATGTACAATAGTTTACTTGCGCATGACTGGCCTGTGGTGTTTCCTGTGCTGATGTTAGGTGCGGCGATTACTATATTTTCCTATGTACTGACTGACGTTGTGTATAAATGGGCTGATCCAAGAGTTAAAACAGTATAAATTTGAAAAAAAAGGCTTCGTCATATTTCAGTTCTTTCCCCGGATGGAGATCTCATCTGAGTTTGCGTTTATCGTGGCTTTTTATTTTTATTGTAAGTTTCATTGCCCTATTTGGTCCTGTGATTTCAAATGAAAAACCATACATGTGCATTCTGGAAGGGCGCACGTATTATCCACTGTTCTCCGGCATTTCAGAGGCTGAGCTTTCCACACTTCATCCGGCATTTTCACCTGTGGATTGGCGATCGACTTCATTTGAATCTATCTGGCGTGCACCTGTACCTTATAGTCATTCCACAATTGATCT
>JBDUAU010000280.1:0-5175 GCA_040004485.1 Saprospiraceae bacterium | reverse complement strand
AATCCTAAATCATCACTTTCATGAATGATGATCGGTGTTATTTTTTGACGATGGCCTTGTCTGAATAATTTAAAGTCCAATAACCATTTGATCATGCCCCAGTCATCATCCTTTTTGTAGGACCAGCCCAGAGCACTCGCACAAGCTTCAAATTCATCTATTCGCTGATCAATCTTGTACCTGGCCATTATGGATTTTTCGTTTTGCCAAGATCGGAAATAATATCAATCGCCGCTGCTTCGGGACCACCACCTGTTGTCAGTTTCTTTCTTAGCTTCAGATATCCTTCCTGAATTTTCCGATAATTCTGCGGTTCCATTATTTCAAGAAGGCTTCGCTGCATTTTTTCCGGCGTGCATTCTTTTTGAATCAATTCGGGAACAAGTTTTTCATCTGCCACAAGATTGACCAGTGAAATATAGGGCACTTTGATCAACCGCTTCGCTATCTGATAAGAAAAGGGATTTCCTTTATACACCACAACCTGCGGTGTACCTGTCAGGGCTGTTTCAAGTGTCGCAGTTCCTGATACAACGATGGCGGCTTCACTTTCGTGTAACAAATTATGCATATCATTCGGCCGTAAATGTATGTTGGGCTGACCTGAAATAATTTTCCTGTAAAGATCAATCGGAAGATTCGTGACTGCCGCAACCTGGAATTGGAAATCAGGAAATTTTTTCGCCACTTCAACCATCTCGGGCAGCATGAGTTCAACTTCATGTTTTCTGCTACCCGGTAATAATGCGATGTATCCTTTTTTAGCAATATGCCCCCTATCATTTTCTGTTTCGGCTACCATGGCAAGTGGATGACCGATATACAATGCTTTCATTCCATACTTTGCATAGAATGCTTCTTCAAAAGGAAGAATAACATACATGCGCCGCACAGCTATTTTTATTTTATGAACTCTTGATGTATGCCATGCCCACAATTGAGGAGAGATGTAGTAATAAACAGGAATGTGATGCTGATGTGCCCATGATGCCATGCGCAAATTGAATCCGGGGTAATCTACCAGGACCAGAGCATCGGGTTTAAATTGTAAAATTTCAGCTTTGCATTTTTTGAAATTCTTCATGATATCCGGAAGATGCCTGATCACTTCCACAAATCCCATATAGGCCAGATCACGATAATGTCGAGTGACAGTGACACCGGTAGCGGTCATCGCTTCCCCACCCCATCCGGTAATTATTGCCTTGGTATCAAGTTTGAAAATAGCTTCACATAGGAGTGCAGCCTGCTTGTCCCCACTGGCTTCACCGGCCAGGACAAAATATTTCAACCTTCAAGAATTTTCAGGCCGAAAATCCAAAACCATATGCCGACGAGAAGCATGCTTGCCATCAAGATTCCGCGGATAGTTTCGGAATGAAATGAATTCCTGAAGCGTTGCATTAGAATCAGGTTAGCACATATTGCAAACAAACCTAAAGTCCGTACCCTGAAATCATCTGCAAAGCCAATATCACTTAATGCGCCCATTGTATCCAACAATTGATAGATGGTAAGCAATATTGCATAGGCGATCAACGGAATCAAAAGACCAGCACCTAAGCCAAGCCAGAAAGAATCTCTTTTTACAAATGGAATCATGCATGTGGATTTAAAAGTTCCAATGATTTCAATCCGGGAATGGCCTGGTGGCTTGTAAGATCATGTAGTGACGGAACGATAGAAATGTAGCCCTCTCTGAGCGCATTAATATCTGTACCGGGTCCTGCATCATTTGTTACAAAATTTCCCGTAAGCCAATAAAATTTTTGTCCGCGCGGATCTTCACCCTCCATAAATTCTTCTTCCCAGCGTCCTTCTGCCTGACGGCATATACGGGCTCCTTTGATGTGGCCGTGTTTTGAGTGCGGAATATTGACATTAAGCAATTTTGCATTTTCAATACCATCTGCCAGTACCTTCTTCATGATAGAGGCGATCCAAGGTGAACCGGGATTGAAATCAGCGTCCATCGAATAATCATCAAGGCTAAATCCTATTGAATTTATTCCTTCGATCGAAGCTTCCATCGCTGCAGAGATCGTACCGGAATAAAGAATATTGATGGATGCATTAGAACCATGATTGATGCCTGAAACACACAGATCAATTTTTCTTTTTTTCAGCAGGATATTTTTTGCAAGCTTGACACAATCAACCGGTGTGCCTGAACACTCATACGCTTCAATGTCATCGAATACAGAAACTTTGTGCAGACGGATCGGATCTTCCATCGTCACCGCATGACCTTTTGCAGACTGCGGCGAATTAGGCGCTACAACGATGACTTCTCCCATAGTTGATGCGATCGCCACTAGCTTGCGAATGCCCGGAGCAAACATACCATCATCATTGGTCACTAAAATCAAAGGCCGTTTCGTATGCATTATTTCTTTTTTATGATAAAAGAGTGTAATGATTAAATATGTATCACCTCACCATATGCGGCGGCGGCAGCTTCCATGATCGCTTCACTCATCGTCGGATGTGGATGTATTGTCTTGATGATCTCCATTCCCGTTGCTTCAAGTTTGCGAGCGAGCACCATTTCTGCGATCATATCGGTGACACCAGATCCTATCATGTGGGCTCCCAGGATCTCTCCGTATTTCGCATCGAATATGAGCTTGACAAAACCTTCAGGATGTCCTGCTGCTTTCGCTTTACCACTGGCCGTAAAAGGAAATTTTCCAACTTTCAATTCATAGCCTGCATCCTTCGCTTGTTGCTCGGTCATACCTACTGATGCTATCTCAGGTTGGCAATATGTACATGATGGTATATTGCCGTAGTTTAAAGGCTGTGGATGATGGCCTGCGATTTTTTCCACACAGAGTATGCCTTCAGCAGAAGCTACGTGCGCAAGTGCAGGGCCATCCGTGATATCTCCTATAGCATAGATACCTGGGATATTCGTTTCACACCATTCATTGACCACTATTTTTCCTTTGTCTGTTTTTATACCAAGAGTTTCAAGTCCGATATTTTCAATATTGGAGGTAACCCCTGCAGCTGATAAAACTTTGTCACATTTTATTTCGGAGGATTCTCCTGTCTTCCTGTTTTTGACAGTCACGCTGATGCTCTTACCAGAAACATCCACTTTTTCAACGGATGTATTGCCCATGACTACTATTCCACTTTTTGTAAATTGTCTTGTCAGTTCTTTTGAAACTTCAGGATCTTCACGCGGAACAAGTCCCTGTTCCAAAAATTCAATAACAGTAACTTTTGAACCAAGTGTATTATAAAAATAGGCGAACTCCACACCGATTGCCCCACCGCCAATCACGACTAATGATTCCGGCAATTTCTCAGGCACCATTGCTTTTCTGTATTCAATCACCTTTTCACCATCGATGGGAATATTTGGAAGAGCTTTGGCTCTGGCTCCCGTAGCGAGAATGATATGGTCGGCTTCATAACTTGTTACTTTCCCGTTTGCATCCGACACATCTACTTTCTTACCTCTCGCAAGTTTACCCGTACCCATGATGACATCGATCTTGTTTTTCTTCATCAGGAATTGTACACCTTTACTCATGCCATCTGCTACATCACGTGATCTCTTTATCACGGCTTTAAGATCTGCGGATATTTTCTCCGCGATGAGGCCGTAATTTTTGGCATTTTCCATATCATGGTATACATCAGCACTTCTCAGCAGTGCTTTTGTAGGAATACAGCCCCAATTGAGACAAATGCCTCCCAGGGATTCCTTTTCGATAATAGCTGTTTTCAAACCAAGCTGGCTGGCACGGATAGCCGCCACATAGCCTCCCGGGCCACTTCCCACCACAATGACATTATATTTCATTTGATTGCTTTTTAGACGTTTTATTCAATTGGGTTGCAAATATAGTGAGGAGTAACGGCTGCTACCCTCCATCCCGGGATCAGGAAATAAATTCTGCTTACCTTTGTAAAAGGATTTCGACGAAATCCTTTTGCTTCATTTTCAATTGGGGTGCCTTAAACTACAGGCTGAGATCAAACCCAACGAACCTGTCCGGGTAATGCCGGAAAGGGAAAGAAGCAAACAATGGAATTATTGATTTTTAAGTTCTTACAGCTATGAAACAACAGCGCTTCGCTCGTGCCGGTTTGCTCATTTCACTATTGATTTCGGCTTCTCTTGCTTATGGACAGTTTTATATCCTCGGCAGGGGCCTGGATGACCAGGAAGTACCTTATGCTTTCGCAACGGCTCAACTGCGCGGCAATGGGACTTTTACCGAACAGAAGTGTACCGACCTCGGAGTATTCCGATTTGAAAATCTACCTGCAGGTGATTATGAACTGGTTGTCATCACACCTTATGGGATCCGTCGTAAAAAAATTGACCTCCGTGGCAGTGTGGATATCACTTTTCATATCTCCAGGAATATTCAGATGAATGAGATCAGTGTTATAGCACGGCGTGCCGGCAGTAATGAACCTGTGACACATGATGATATTCCGGCAGCGGAATTAAAAAAGAAAGATTTTGGCCAGGACATGCCATATTTGCTTGAAGGGTCGCCTTCGGTTGTGGTCACATCTGATGCAGGCCTTGGAATTGGATATACCGGCTTGCGTATCCGTGGAACTGATCCTACCAGGATAAATGTCACTCTGAATGGAATCCCGGTCAATGACGCAGAGTCTCATACGGTCTATTGGGTCGACCTGCCAGATATAGCCAATTCAACAACTAATATTCAAATAAACCGAGGCCTCGGGTGGAGTCAACCTGGTGTGGGAGATTTTGGTGGAGGAATTCAGGTCAATACACTTGGATTTAATTTTGAACCTCAGATTGGACTCCTTCTTGGTGGAGGGAGTTTTGGCACACGAAGAGCTACACTGAGCGCTTCGTCCGGATTGGTTCGTGGCCGTTTCACCTTTGATGGAAGAGGCAGTTATATCCACTCTGATGGATATATCGATCGCGCCAAAAGTGATTTGTATTCTTTGTACGGATGTGCCGGCTATCATCATGATCAATCGAATCTCAGTTTTATTTATGCTATTGGCAACGAGGAGACATACCAGGCATGGGATGGTGTGCCTGAACAATATGTCTTTAATCCCGCATTGAGAACATACAATACAGCAGGTACAGAAAAAGAGGGCACTCCGCACGACCATGAAATCGATAATTACCGTCAAACAAATTATCAATTGCATTACGAT
>JBDUAU010000716.1:0-5192 GCA_040004485.1 Saprospiraceae bacterium | reverse complement strand
GATCAATGAGGGAAGAACATGAGAACCATTGAGATCATAATTATCGTTTGGCCCATATAGATTGGTTGGCATTGCAGAAATAAAGTTGCAATCATATTGAGTCCGATAAGCATCACACATTTTAATGCCTGCTATTTTTGCAATAGCATACGGCTCGTTTGTCGGCTCCAGCAATCCGGTCAAGAGAGACTCTTCCTTAATGGGCTGAGGCGCCAACCGGGGATATATACACGATGACCCCAGAAATAATAATTTTTTTACCCCCGTTAAATAGGATGAATGAATGATATTCGCTTCGATCATTAAATTGTCATATAGAAATTCGGCCCTGTAAGTATTGTTCGCCAGGATTCCTCCTACCTTCGCGGCTGCCAGAAAAACATAATCCGGATTCTCTTTTTCAAAAAAAGAAAGAACCTGATTCTGATCTCTGAGGTCCATTTCCCTGGATGTGCGAAGTACTAATTTATCATACCCATTGTCAGTGAGTTTTCGCACAATGGCTGATCCTACCATACCATTATGACCCGCTATATATATTTTATCAGAAGAATTCATAAGGCAGGCAAATTCGTTTTATTCAAATTCAAATCGAATATCAAAACCCTTGTTTTTCAGATAAGATAATTTCTGGAATAATTTGAGGTCCGCATGTATCATTTCTTTACAAAGCGAATGAATGTCATGTTTTGGATGCCAGTCCAGTTTTTCCCTGGCTTTGGTGGCGTCTCCGATGAGCAGGTCTACCTCCGTCGGTCTGTAGTATTGCTTGTCAACACATAGCACAATCTGACCAGTTGCTAAAGTTGCAGGAATTCCCACAACAGATTGAAAAATATCGTGATCGATATGATCGATGATTCCGGTTTCGTTTTCACCTTCACCTCTATAAGTTACTGTCACACCACATTCCTGCCATGTCATCGTTATAAAGTCCCTTACACTTGTAGCTACACCTGTAGCTATGACCCAATCTTCAGGTTGATGGTATTGCAGAATTTTCCACATCAATTCAACATAGTCTACAGCATGTCCCCAGTCTCGCTTTGCATGCAGGTTGCCGATAAATAATTTCTGCTGATGACCCAAAGTCATTTTAGCTATGGCTCTTGTGATTTTTCTGGTGACAAATGTTTCCCCTCTGAGCGGGCTTTCATGATTAAACAAAATACCATTGCAGGCAAACATATTATAAGCCTCCCGGTAATTGACAGTGATCCAGTATCCATATAGCTTCGCCACACCATATGGAGATCGGGGATAAAAAGGTGTATTCTCATTCTGCGGAATTTCTGTCACCTTACCAAATAATTCTGAAGTAGATGCCTGGTAAATTTTAGTTTTTTCTGTCAATCCTAATAACCTGACAGCTTCAAGAACTCTCAAAGTACCGACTCCATCAACATCTGCTGAATACTCCGGTTCTTCAAAGCTTACTTTGACATGTGACATGGCTCCAAGATTATAGATCTCATCCGGCTGCACTTCCTGCACGATCCTGATGATATTAGATGAATCTGTCAGGTCGCCATAATGAAGTATAAAATTTCGGTGATCCACATGTGGATCCTGGTATAGATGATCTATACGGGCAGTGTTAAATAAAGAGCTCCGCCGTTTAATTCCGTGCACTTCGTATCCTTTCTTCAATAAAAATTCAGACAGATACGCACCATCTTGCCCTGTAATTCCTGTAATCAGTGCTCTCTTCATGCGTTGTTTTTATTCTCGTATATAAATTGCGTCAGTTTTCTCAAAGGTTTTAACCACGTCGTATAGAATCTGGGCTTCATGTCATTCATGCGCCAGGATTCACGATCTTCCTTATTGGCTTTCAACCGGTTTTTATATGAGGAATTACTATGGCCACCACTTCTCATTTTTACAATGCATTGTGGTAAATATGTCGCTTTAATTTTATACTTATACAGAAACCTAAGCATAAGTTCATAATCAGCAGCAAAACGCAGATGCGAATGGAAGCCACCATATTTATCATAGACTTCCTTCCTGGCAAAAAATGTGGGATGTGGAGGCATCCAACCATTGAGAAATCTATTCACATCATACGGTCCGGCAATCCATGTCCTTAATATCCTATCCACATGGATGGGATGCACATAGATTAAATCTGCATAAACTGCATCTGCTTTATTCGCTTTTAACTGGTTTACAATTTTTGAAATCACGGTTTCGGATATATAAAAATCATCTGAATTTAATATCCCGATTATCTTTCCATTGGCATACCTAAGACCTTTGTTCATGGCATCGAATATGCCATTGTCCTTTTCTGAATAAACCTGTTTAACATGCGGAAAAGACCTGATAATATCTAAAGTGTTATCTGTTGAAGACCCATCCACAATAATATGTTCAATATTCGGATAATCCTGAATAGCCAGTGATCGCAGGGTATCTCTAATCGTTATTGAACTATTGTAAGTCACTGTGATAATACTTACTAAAGGAAAATCATCCTGTTCATTCATGACATCAAACGATCTTTGCTAAAATTGATTGCTGTGCTACTATCATTTCATAATCAGCAGATTTGCAAAACCCGGAATCTGCTCCGCCTTTTCTGCATTAAATACTTTCTCCCCTAACACCTGGATTTGAAAATCCTGATTTCTAAATAAATTAAAAATGTATTCTTTTGTTTCTTCGCGAACCTCAATAAGAAATTTAGTGCCCTGATCAATAAGTGACGCATCGCTAAAAATTATGCTTTCCGCACCCTCAACATCCACCTTGATAAATTGTGGCACCCCAAATTTCTCTATTAATTCCTGAAGAGTGATCATGCGTACCTCTTCCGTTATTCCTTTAAAGTGGTCACTTGTATATTTCTCAAACAATGAACTCATTCGGCCTCCCGTCATTGTATCCTTATAAAAAGTCGCATGGCCACTTTTTTCACCCACGGCCACATTTAGAATTTCAACTTGTTTCAGCCTGTTTTTGTATACATTGAAAGCTAAATAGGCGACATTATCAGAATCAGGCTCTATACATACAAGTCTTCCATTTACACCGATTTTTTCGGCTATCAGCAGACTGTATTGTCCAATATTACTACCTATCTCAAAAACGAGATCATCTTTTTCAATATGTTGCAGAATGATCTTACTGAATTCGCTTTCATACCTGACATTTTTGTGTAACAATAGACCCAGATGTTGGCTTCTTTCATAATAAAGCATCATTTGGCTTCCTGCTATTTTCTTCCTGGAAATTTTATTGCCAAGTACATTTCTTAAGAAAGGAGCAAAAAAACCATAAAGCACTGTTTTAATTTTATTCATCAATAAGCATGTCTTGTGTTGATATCTGTGTTAAAGGAATTCACTTCTTTTGTTCCTGATAAAGAGGTAATGAAGTCGATTATCGTTTTTGTATCCAAACCCGAAATTCAATATTGATCAATGCTGAGATTAAATTCTTCCCTGATAACTGCAGCAAGTGATTTATTATGCTTTTTTGAAAGCCAGATGATTTGATACATCTTAGCATCCACAAGGAATCTGTACCAAAATCCCTGAAGAAAATGCCACATCAATCCTTTTCTGCCATCCAGAAAACCAAACTTTAGCCAAAAACGAAAAAGAAAATAAAAAAAACTTCTTACGAAAAGAGGCATTTTGGAATACAGATTTTTTTTAACCCACTTTTTCTGACTCGCCTGCTTTGTAAATATTCCTATGCCAGGTGATGCCACCTGATTCATAAAATGATATTTCTGATTCAATAACTCGACAGCCTCGCGGGTAGCATAGTGATTGTGTTTATTGACCCACCATGTCAGGTTATTCAGATTTTCATCAATGAAATCATTTCTGAATTCCGTCATCTCTCCGCGAATCAATACCATGTGTTCGTCCATCCACCTTTGCTCAATCACGGCATGTCCATTTCTCCATATCCGTAATAATTTCACAGGATATGCACCGCCATGCTTAATCCACTTACCCATAAAATGGACCCTTCGTTTTAATGTAATACCCGAAATAGCAGGATCCAGTGTGCTCAACCTTGATTGAATTTCATCAATTAGACCTGCTGTGAGATATTCATCAGCATCCATTCTCATGACCCATGCTGTTTCAATTCCGGTATTGTCCATCGCCCATTGGAACTGCCTGGCTTGATTAATAAAAGGATTTTGCAAGATTTGAGCTCCAAGGTTTTGGGCGATCTCAACCGTATGATCAGTTGAATGGGAATCCACAACAATTACTTTTTGGGCTATTGGCCTGATACTCTCAAGTACTCTTGAGATATGTATTTCCTCATTGAAAGTCAATATAATTATAGTTAAATCTGCCAATTATTTTGACTTATGGTGATAGGGGGTGTATTCATTATTTCAATGTACATCTTCTCATAATCTGAAACCTGCTTATTGCGCTCAAAATCTTTTTTAATACAAGCTGTCGCCCTTTGCTGCATGTCTTTAAGCTCTGCATCCTGAGAAATAATTCCTTCTAATGTCTCTACAAATTCCGTTTCGGATAAATCAATGATCCAGCCCAATTTATTTTTTTGTACATAATCCCTTGCCCCAACATATTTTGAAATAATGACCGGAGTGCCCTGACATAAGGCTTCTAAAACAACATTCCCGTAGTTTTCATTATGAGAAAGTAAAACAAGTAAATCAGACTCAGCCAGCAGCTTAAATTTTAAATCCCCATCAAGCATACCTCTCCAGGTTACATTAGGTATTTCATCAGCGAACTTTTTCAATTTATCAACATAATTCTTATCTCCACTACCGACAATATCCAATGAAATTCGATTAGAATTGCCCATTTCTTTTAAAGCTTTCAAAATCAATTCAAGATTTTTTTTGGGGTCAATCCGTCCAATAAAAATAAGCCTCATGCACCCTTTTTGTTTCTTTCCGTAAATTCTGTCCGGTAAGTACAGGATATTGGGGATAATAAATGATTTTCCAGGCCATAAATATTTTTCAGCATCTTCCTTTTCCTGAGTTGATGTATAATGTAGCATTGAATTTTTTAACAGTTTCTTTCAAATCATTTTATGCAGCCATTTTTTTACAAACACATTTCTATATCCAAATGTATATGGAATCAATGAGCCTCTTGGAGAGATCAGCGGAATGACGGACTTCAATTTACAGGCTATGACACTGAATACAGCTACAAAATTCCACCAGGATTGAA
>JBDUAU010000400.1:0-1571 GCA_040004485.1 Saprospiraceae bacterium | reverse complement strand
TGTGCAACTTGCAGCAGCGGATCCCCGGGTGGATGTCAGAATAACGGTCATTGTGCAACCGGTGGTTGTAATAAAATGAACACGTACGATTGGCTCTCAGAATATGATTTTGAAGATCCCACCGGAACAGATATCATCGAGCTCAGTTTTAAAAAGGGAGCGCGCAAAGAATTTTTTCGTAATCATCCAAGCCATCCTGCGCAGACAAAAGATTTTGTAGTCGTCGATACTGGCACTGGTTATGATGTCGGTGAAGTGTCACTTACCGGAGAGCTTGTTCGGTTGCAGATGAAGAAAAAAAGGACCAAGGAACAAACAGTAACACTTCCAGTGATACGAATTGCAAACGATCGGGATATTGAGCGTCTAAACGAGTACAGACGATTAGAAAAAAGTGCAATGGTCAGGGCCCGTGCAATATCAGCAACACTTGGATTAGATATGAAAGTCTCTGATGTGGAATTTCGTGGCGATGGCCGAAAGGCAACATTCTATTATACAGCAGAAGGACGTGTAGACTTCAGGGAACTTGTTCGATTGTACGCAAAGGAATTCCAGGTCAAAGTAGAAATGAGACAGATAGGTGCACGTCAGGAAGCCGGAAGAATCGGAGGTATTGGCTCTTGTGGACGTGAATTATGTTGCTCCACATGGCTCATGGATTTTAAATCTGTAAATACACATGCAGCACGCTATCAAAATCTTTCTATCAACCAGGCGAAACTTTCGGGACAGTGTGGCCGGTTGAAATGTTGTCTCAATTATGAGCTTGACACCTACATGGAAGCCATTGAGGAATTTCCACAGGATGTCGATGTCATACGCTTTCAGGGAGGTTCGGCTTCTCTAATCAAGATGGATATTTTTAAACGCCTGCTTTATTATTCCGTTGAAGTTGAAAGAGGCCGCAATACGATGGTAGCACTTCCTCTTGAACGTGTGAAGTTGATCAAGGAAATGAATCTTAAAGGACAACTTCCTGATCAGCTCATGGATCCAAAAGATATAGTAGCTGAAGAAGAAAAATATGATTTCGCTGATGTGACTGGTGTGATTGAATTACCTGATCACAAAAAGAAACGCAATAAGAAAAAGAACAAGCCCGGAGACAAGAGAGAAAATCCACAAGGGTCAGGACAGCAACAGCCTCAACAACGTGCGGACAGACCTCGTCGTGATGATCAACAGCAAAGACCACCCAGAGATGAGAATCAGCAAAGACCGAAGCGTGATGATCAAACGAGACAAAGACGTGATGATCATCAACCCAGACCGCCACACGATCCTCAGCAACCTAAACCAGATCAGCGTCAACAACAACTCAGGCAGCAGGATTCAGGCATGGCAAAACCAACAGATGGTTCAGCCCCTCAAGGTCCACCAAAGAAAAAGAAGAATAATCGTAACCGTAATCGGAACAGAGGACCACGACCTGAAGGCGACAGGCCGCCACAAAATCCACCGACAGCATGATTTATGACGTAGTGATTATAGGCTCCGGCCCAGGAGGTTATGTTGCTGCCATACGGGCTGCGCAATTAGGATTGAAAACCGCAATCGTTGAGAAGTAT
>JBDUAU010000717.1:0-5215 GCA_040004485.1 Saprospiraceae bacterium | reverse complement strand
TGACGATGCCTCAGTTGGTGACCTTGTATGCTGTAGGTGGGCGTGCTCTTGGGCAGATCGGTATGAAGCTTGCCAGTGCCACGATGCTCGCGATGCCGATCATCATCGCCTATCTCATTTTTCAAAAATATTTCATTCAAAGCATGGCCAATTCCGGTCTTAAAGAATAATAAACACGAACAAAATGCCAATTCAAAGATTACCTGTACATTTTGATGCTGACCCCAAGAAAGTCATTCTTTTATACCTCGATCCCGGAGAGTCTGAACGTCTCCGAAGGTTTTCAACTTTTGTAGATGCCATGTCTGACGAGCAAGCCGATGAATTTTACAAAGACACGACTTCACTTTTTGGACACAGACATAGAAAGTTGAATGAAACAATGCTTGATCACGCTCAGAGAGGTTTGTCAACCTTAAATGGTTCGTTTAATTTTTCTGAAAAACAAAAACTTGTATTTGGGTCTTTTCTTTCAAAGGAATATTCTGTAGAAGCAGCGGCACTTTTTAATCCTTCTATTGTAGAGCATCCTGATCAGACCGGATTAGCTGCCGAAGAAACACGCTTTGTATTGTCACTTCGCTCTGTAGGTGAAGGACACATATCCAGTGTTGGCTTTATGGAAGGGGTGATCGATGGGGCCAATCATATTCGGTTCACCGCGCAGGGACCATGGCGTACGCCGGGAGTGAAATCGGTGCCTAACGATGGCGATGATGATCATTACGATATTGATTTTGGTGATGATATCCCATTGTCTGAACGCGTTATTTTTCCCCAGGCTAAAAGCGAATCGATGGGCATAGAAGATTTGCGTCTTGTCAAATTTTCCGATAATGGTGAAACGAAATACATGGGTACATACACTGCCTATGATGGAAAAAGCATTCTTTCGAAAATGATGGAGACAACCGATTTCCAGCATTTCAATATTCGAAAATTTAAGGGGAGCGAAATTGATAATAAAGGCATCGCTTTTTTCCCCCGGAAAATAAATGGTCAATATGTTGTGAGCTCCAGACAAGGTGGTGAAAAACTCACTATCATGCGCTCAGATGATTATATGACATGGAATCATAAAGAGCCACTTCAGCAACCTACAAGGGGATTCGAACTTGTGCAGATTGGAAATTGTGGTTCGCCGATAGAGACGTCTGAAGGTTGGTTAATGATCACACATCATGTCGGCCCGATGAGAAGATACACTTTGGGGGTCACACTTCTTGATCTTGATCAGCCACACAAAGTGATTTCGATATTGGACAAACCACTGATGGAGCCGCTGGAAAGTGAACGTGAAGGATATGTGCCAAATGTACTCTACACCTGTGGATGGATGCAACATGGTGACAGTATCCTGATCCCATATGCCATGTCGGATGTAGCTTGTGGTTTTGCGTCATTAAATACAAAAGAGATCCTGGAAAGATTACTAAAGAGTAAAAAATAATGAGAGCATATTCCATTCGTTTATTTGTTTTGCAATTGTACACTGTGGTGGTTGTCGCCTTGATTTTTTTATCATTAAATCAATGCACGCCTGCTGTACCAAAAACGCCAGACACTTCTCATTTTGCTGTTAACACTGCACATCTGGATGCATTGTATGAAGAGAAAAAAGTTGGAGATCAGAATGTGGGGATCATTCATATTTATGCAGAATATCCGGATTACCACTGGGTCGGTGACAAGGATGAGGGAATCGCCTGTGTAGATGATGCGTCTAGAGCAGCAGTTTTTTATTTACGTCAGTATAAAAAATACTCTTCGAAAGAGGATTTGCACAAAGCCACGATGTTGCTCCGGTTTCTAATGGCGATGCAGGCAGAGAATGGTTATTTCTACAATTTTATCTGGCCGGATGGAAGCATCAATAAAGATGGTGTGACAAGCGCGCCTTCACCTGTCTGGTGGGCATGGCGTTCTCTATGGGCTTTTGGTGAAGCCCTTGATGTACTTGGCACCACTAAACCTCTTTCAAAACAAATCATCACGCATCGGGATATAATCATCAATACAATACTGGATGAAAAATTTCTTTTTTCTACAAAAACAGATACTGCAGGTGGTGTGGTGATTCCGATGTGGTTGCCCAAAGATGGAGCTACGGATCAGGCCTCCATTATTTTGCTGGGCCTCGCTTCAGCATACAAGCAAAATATTTTTAAAGATAACAAGCCCAAAAGATATGCTATCAACATGTTGATGAATCACCTGGCTGACGGGATCATGATGATGCAGATTGAAGATCCGGGCAATTTTTGTGATGGCGCATTTCTAAGTTGGCAAAATCTATGGCATGCATATGCTAATCTTCAATCCTATGCTTTACTGTCAGCAGGACAAGCACTGAAGGATCCGCATATGGAATCCCATGCGCTTTATGAGATCGATAATTTTTATCCGAATGTTTATGCACGTGGATACCTTGAAAGTTTTTGGATTCGCATGAAGAAAGGAAGAGCTATCGTATATGATTTGAAGAGTGTGCCACAAATCGCTTACGGTATCCGACCAATGGTATTTGCATGTATGAAAGCTTATGAAGTGACAGGCGAAGCTAAATATAAAGCACGGGCGAGTCAATTGGCTACATGGTTTTCAGGTCAGAATCCGGCTCATGCAGCGATGTATGATCCAATGACAGGAATAGGATTCGATGGATTATCCGGACCTGCACAAATCAATAAGAATTCAGGTGCAGAATCCACGATAGAAGCACTGCTGACCATGCAGGTGATGGAAGAAATGAAAGTGAAAAATAAAAAATGAAAATAAATGATCGTAGAGACGCGATTTATCGCGTCTCCCATCTAGATATGAGCACGCGTTTGATGGGTCTCATGATTTGACATTGAATTGTGATTCATGGCATCTCACGGTTTGATATTAAGACGCGATAAATCGCGTCTCTACGACCAATAAATTTTTTTCAAAGATCTTTTTGATAAACAAAAAAATATGGCAGAAGTAAAAGTGATAAATTTCATCAAGCGATATGGCGATGTAGATGCTGTATCGAATCTGTCATTGGATATCAGGGACAAGGAATTTGTAGTCCTGTGTGGACCATCCGGTTGTGGAAAGTCAACTACGTTACGTATGATCGCCGGTCTTGAAGACATCACATCAGGTGAACTCTACATTGGTGATAAATTAGTAAACTCAGTGGCACCAAAGGACAGAGATATTGCCATGGTATTTCAGAACTATGCACTGTATCCGCACATGACTGTATTTCAAAACATGGCCTTTGGACTGAAGCTTAAAAAAGTACCTCAAAAAGAAATAGAGAAGCGGGTAGAAGAAGCCGCTAAAGTGGTAGGTCTTGAGCCATATCTGAAACGTAAGCCCGGCACATTATCCGGTGGCCAGAGACAACGTGTCGCACTAGGTCGGGCCATCGTCAGGAATCCAAGAGTATTTTTATTTGACGAACCGCTCAGCAATCTTGATGCAAAACTTCGCGTTCAGATGCGCATGGAGATCTCAAGACTTCAGCGCAAGCTCGGCGTGACGACGATCTATGTGACACACGATCAAACTGAAGCGATGACCATGGCCGACAGGATCGCCGTGATGAAAGATGGTCTTCTTCAACAATTCGATACGCCGATGAACATGTACAATCATCCCGCTAATCTTTTCGTGGCTGGCTTCATCGGAAGTCCTGCGATGAATTTAATAACCGGCCGGCTTGATGAATCTCTTGTATTTACTGATCCCACTCAGCATTTTAAAATTGAATTGCAAGGTTACTTGCCCTCATCAGTTGCCAAAGGGCCAATGGTCTTAGGCGTGCGGCCGGAAAATATCCATGGCGACAATGGATTGAATATTTCATCCTATACATCCATCAGCATTACACCTGATGCTATTGAGCCGATGGGTAGTGATAGTTTTCTTTATTCTAAAATTGGTGAGCATACATTCATAGCTCGCTTGCGTCCGGAGACACATATTTCAACTGGTCAGGCTACTTCGCTTTTTGTTGATCGAAGCAAGCTTCATTTTTTCAATACGGAAACGGGAGAACGTATATAAATCTTGAGTCGGGAATAGATTTAAAGTATTTTCCTTCTGACGCAATGGATTTATTGTACAATATTTTCATACTGATTTATTTATTATTAGCTTAACTTGTTAAAAAATAGTCCGAATGGAATTTATTGGGTGAAAGTATATGACACTGGAATGAATCCGATATTCAATGCTAAACTTGTCTTGATCCACTAATTTCAATCCCTTAGCTACCTAAATATTCAAGTGAGGAGTTCTAAGATATTATTCGTAATTGTTGGGTGGTTAAGCACTAACATTGCTTACACCCAGCTTTTATGGAATAAATCGATTGATTATAGTTATGAATCTAATGATGGCATTTCTGTATTGGAATTTGAAAATGACCAATATGTAATTGGTACATTGACCTATCCTTCTGGAGTTCCTCAAGGAGCATTAATATCTCTTGATAAATTTGGTAATGTTATTTGGGACAAATCCATAGATTTTGGCGAAAATTCTTTTACCTTCTATAGAAGCTTTAAGGTTGTTAAGAACGAGATATGGTCAACAGGGGCATTAAAGTTAGATACTTTAGTAAATTTTTATCCTGCAATTGTTGCAAACAATACAAATGGAGATGAATTATGGCGTAAGGTATATGATTTCAAACCATTTACCGTAAACTTTGCGCGAGGCGGTATTAAAATGTACAACGACACTACCGTGCTTATTTTTTTTAATGGATACAAATTTGAAAACGGAACAAGGTATATCCACAAACAAGGCTACATGCTACTTGATACACTGGGAAATGAAATCTCGCGTTATTGGTGGCCAAGTGATTTTGATATCTCAGATCCAACCGAAATTGTGCCTTTTCCAGGAGGTGGTTATATGATGTCCGTAATAGAGATTCAGGCCGGACAAGGAATTCCGTTTGAATATCGGTTAACCATTAGACGTCTGGACAATACCTTTGGCGTTGTATGGAATAAAGTATTACCATATGAAGAAGCGGCGGGAGGGTATTTTTCTTTTGATGAGGAAAAAAATATTTACATGAACTGGACAGAAGATCCTAATAATCCAAATTCAGGCTCTCCATGGGGTAGTCCAGCTATTATTTCATTTGATTCGAGTGGAGGATTTCGTTGGAAATATGTTTTTGATGATAATCCTCGGTTAAGATTTTTGGGTCATATTATTACAA
>JBDUAU010000497.1:0-17715 GCA_040004485.1 Saprospiraceae bacterium | reverse complement strand
CAATGTGCAACATGTCACAATGGCAACTACAATAATACACCGAACACATGTGTAGGTTGCCACTTAAACGACTACAATCAAGCCAATAATCCATCGCACGTTGCGCTTAATTTTTCAACTAACTGTGCATCCTGTCATACACAGAATGCATGGGTGCCTGCAGAATATACTGATCATGACAACATGTATTTCCCGATCTATAGCGGCGGGCACATGGGCGCCTGGAGTCAATGTACCGATTGCCATACCAACACAAACAATTACGCTATATATACATGTGTCACGTGCCACACAAACCCTGAGACCAACCAACAGCACGCAGGCGTAAATGGATATATTTATCAAAACACGGCATGTTTTGCTTGTCATCCTACGGGAAGTGCACAAGGAGCATTTGATCATAATGCGTCTAACTTTCCGCTTACCGGTGCACACATCACTGTGAGTTGTGTGGAGTGCCACGCCGGAGGATATCAGGGAACACCCACAGAGTGTAATGCATGTCACATGACAGATTACAACCAGTCATCCAATCCAAATCATATTTCGCTGGGGCTGTCTACTAATTGTGTCACATGCCATACGACAGCACCGGACTGGAATCCGGCATTGTTTCCTAACCACAATACTTTTTATCCTTTGATAGGAGCCCATGCCGCAATTGCAAATCAGTGCGCAACATGTCATAATGGAAATTATAATAACACGCCAAATACCTGTGTCGGTTGTCATCTTAGCGATTATAATCAGACCAATAACCCAAATCATCAGGCTGCACAATTTCCAACAACCTGTACAACATGTCATTCACAAACAGCCTGGACACCGGCCAACTGGGATCATGACAATCTTTACTTCCCTATATATAGTGGGCATCATCAAAACGAATGGAACCAATGCAGCGACTGCCATACAAATCCAAATAATTATGCAGTATTTACATGTATTACATGTCATCATCAGAATCAGATGAATAATGACCACCAGGGCGTAAATGGCTATCAGTACAACAGCAATGCATGCTATGCCTGTCATCCAACAGGAAGCGCGAATTAAGATCACAAACGCTCTACAACGTATAATACCCCAGAGCGCTCCATCGGGATAAAAAAATTAGTCCTCAAGCGCCCATATTTTTTAAAAATTTGCAATAGGCGGATATCATTATACTGCCTATCTTTGGTGATATCGCCCTGGTATGGCGTCATCTAGTTTGTCTCGATATCGTACCCTTATATTGCGAAGCCAACTTTCAGGACAGACCTTAAGGATCATGTTCTTTTAGAGGGTTAAATTGAAATATCAAATGTGCTTTTTAAAGAGGGCTTTGTGGGGGATGATTTTTATTCTTACGACCATCTGTGCGCAAGGACAGTCGCCACATGGCAAAGAATTTAAAATCAGTTGTGACGCCTGTCACACTGCTGACAACTGGACAGTATCACGGGACTCTGTTTTTTTTAATCATGATACTACGGGATTTATATTACAAGGCCAGCATCGGGTCGTTGATTGTAGGCAGTGCCATACCGCACTTGATTTTGAAAAAACTGAAACAAACTGTGCTTCCTGCCACATCGACATACATCAGGGGACAGTAGGTCAGGATTGTGCAAGATGTCATGATTCCAATTCATGGCTCGTCAGCAATATTGCAGAGGTCCACAGACAAAGTTCATTTCCATTATTAGGAGCACATGCTATCGCCAGTTGTACTGAATGTCATACTTCAGAAACAAATCTAAGGTTTGCCCCCACAGGGGATGAATGCATCGATTGTCACATACAGAATTATGATGCAACAACAAACCCTGATCATAAAATGGCGGGATACTCCACAGATTGTATCAGGTGTCATAAAATCGATGCATTCGAATGGACAGCATCCGGTATTAATCATGATTTCTTCCCGCTCACGCAAGGACACGCCATCAATGAATGCGCGGTATGTCATAAGAACTCAGACTACTCAAGCCTCTCTCCGGAGTGTGTAACATGTCATGAAGCAGATTATCTGTCGACTACCAGTCCAAACCATCAGGCCATTAATCTTTCAACATCCTGTACTGAATGCCATACTACCCAATTAGGTTGGAAACCAGCGGAATTTAAAGAGCACGACGTACAATATTTTCCTGTTTATAGCGGAGCACATAATGGTGTGTGGGACAAGTGCGTAGACTGTCACAAAGATCCGGGCAACTATAGCACATTCACCTGCATTACCTGTCACCGGGATCCCGAAACAAGCAATATACATGGAGGCGTACAAGGATATTCATATAACAGTACTGCATGTCTTGTTTGTCATCCAAATGGTCAGGCTGATGGATTACTTAATCATGACAATACAAACTTTCCACTTACCGGCGCGCACACATCTGTGGAGTGCCTTAGTTGTCACGCCAATGGTTTTGCAGGAACGCCAACGCAGTGTGTTGCTTGTCATACAACAGACTTTAATCAATCTACCAACCCCAATCATACCCATCTTGGATTGTCAACAGACTGTGTCATCTGTCATACCACAGCACCTAATTGGACTCCTGCAGCATTTCCGAATCACAATGATTACTATGTTTTATCTGGCGCTCATGCCACTATAGCTAATCAATGTGCAACGTGTCACCAGGGCAATTATAATAACACGCCATCTACCTGTGCAGGTTGTCATCTTCAGGATTATAATCAATCAACCAATCCTTCTCATTCAACCCTTCACCTTTCCACGGACTGTGCAACCTGCCATTCTGAAAATATATGGTCTCCATCATCATTCAATCATGACAACGTATACGTTTTGCATGGCGCCCATACTGTAATTGCTAATCAATGTGCATCATGTCATCAGAACGGAGTAGACAACACCCCCACGACATGTGTAGGGTGCCATCTTCAGGATTTTAATCAAACAACAGACCCATCACATGCCGTTTTGCAATTTTCTACAGACTGTGTTACGTGTCACTCAGAAAATGCATGGGCGCCTGCAACATTCGATCATGATGAAAAATATTTCCCTATTTATAGTGGCAAACACAAAGGTGTATGGAACCAATGCGTCGATTGTCATACTACACCGGGTAATTATGTGGAATACACCTGCGTCACCTGCCATGCAAATCCGGAGACGAATAATAAACATAATGGCATATCGGGATATGTATATAATAGTACTGCCTGTCTGGCTTGTCATCCGAACGGAGATGCCCTGGGGGGATTCGACCACAATACAACCAGTTTTCCACTGACCGGTGCACACACTACCGTAAATTGTCTTCAGTGTCATAGTAATGGTTATGCAGGAACACCCACCGAGTGTGTGGCTTGCCACAATGTGGATTTTAATCAGAGCACAAATCCCAATCATGCTGCATTGGGCCTGTCCACAAACTGTGTCACATGTCATACAACGGCACCCGGATGGAATCCGGCTACGTTTAATAATCACAATGATTTTTATGTCTTGTCAGGTGCGCATGCATTGATCGCCTCACAATGTGTCACATGTCATAATGGCGATTACAACAATACACCCAATACCTGTGTGGGTTGTCATCAGGTGGATTATAATCAAACCAATAACCCCAACCATCAGGCCGCCCAGTTTCCAACAACATGTACGACGTGTCATTCTCAAAATGCATGGACTCCCGCTAACTGGAATCATGACAATCTGTATTTCCCGATATATAGCGGAAAGCATAAAAATAAATGGGATCAATGCATAGACTGTCACTCGAATGCCTCTAACTATGCGACATTTACCTGTATAACATGTCATCAACAATCACAAACTAACCAGCAGCATAATGGAGTGAATGGTTACCAGTACGTTAGTACGGCCTGCCTGACATGTCATCCGGACGGGAGCGCAGAGTAGGCTTGCCTCAGACCGTATAAAAGCAGCATAAACTTGTGATTATCAACTGAATATCTCACTTGATACCTATCACCGGCAGGACTGATGGTAGTCATGGCTTCTTTTGTTGATACGGCCGATTTTTGATTAGGATATTACACTGGAATTCGTTTAGTAACTGATATATTGCCAGGTTAAATTCTGATAAACAACCAAAAAAAAATATATACTGAACAAAAACATGCCCGGGCAAAACCTAAAAGTTAAAAAGGTGAGGGACATAATTGTATGTGATGAATACAAGTTGTATATTTGTAAAACCACTCCACAATAAGACGCAGTTCATATGCGTCGAAATCTTGCCCTTTATTAAATGAACCAAGCCCTCAGGATTTTTCCTTTTAGGGTTTTTGTGGGTTTGACTTTTTAGAGACGGAACAGATGGACTGGTTTAAAAGGGAACTGTGTGGATTTATTTTTGTTCTTTGTGTGGCGTGGGCACAGGGCCAATCTCCGCATGGCAAAGAATTAAAAATCAGCTGTAACACTTGTCATACCTCAGACAGCTGGACCGTTTCCAGAGACTCTATTTCCTTTAATCACGACACAACACAATTCTTACTGCAAGGTGAGCACAAGGTGATTGATTGCAGGCAGTGCCATACATCGCTTGAGTTTTCAAAAGCCGAAACCAACTGTGTTTCTTGTCATATAGATATACATCAGGGTACCGTAGGCCAGGATTGCGCAAGGTGTCACGATTCAAAATCGTGGTTAGTAAGCAATATAGCAGAAGTCCACAGACAAATATCATTTCCATTACTGGGAGCTCACGCTTTCGCCAACTGTATTGAGTGCCACACATCTGAAACGAGCCTGAGGTTTAACCAGATAGGAGATGAGTGCATCAATTGTCACCAAAAAAATTATGAGGCAACAACAAACCCTGATCATCAAAAAGCAGGCTACTCTACAGAATGTATTGAATGTCACAAGATCGATGCCTTCGAATGGACAGGGTCAGGCATCAACCATGATTTTTTCCCGCTTACACTAGGACATGCTATCAATGAATGTGCTACCTGTCATACAGGATCAGACTATTCTAAAACTTCCCCTGAGTGCATAACCTGTCACGAAACAGATTATCTGTCCACGACAAGCCCGAATCATCAGGCCCTTAATATTTCAACCTCCTGTGTTGAATGCCACAACACACAGCCTGGTTGGAAGCCGGCAGAATTTAAACAGCATGATGCGCAATATTTTCCCATTTACAGCGGGGCGCATAATGGTGCCTGGGATAATTGTATAGACTGTCATAAAGATCAAAGTAATTATTCCATCTTCACATGCATTACATGTCACAGAAATCCTGAAACAAACAACAAACATGATTCGGTATTAGGCTATTCATATAGTAGTACAGCGTGTCTTGCATGTCATCCAAATGGCCAGGCCGATGGAACGTTTAATCATAACCTCACAAATTTTCCGCTCACTGGTGCGCACACCACAACTGAGTGTCTGAGTTGTCATGCAAATGGTTTTACGGGAACACCTACAGAGTGCGTTGCGTGCCATACAAAAGATTTTAATCAATCAATCAACCCCAACCACCTCAATCTTGGATTGTCAACGGATTGTGTATCATGTCACACCACGGCCCCAAACTGGACTCCGGCGGCCTTCCCTAATCACAATGATTTTTATGTCCTTAATGGCGCTCATGCCAAAATAGCCAATGAATGCGCTGCTTGTCACCAGGGAGAGTATAATAATACACCCACTACGTGTGTAGGGTGCCATCTTCAGGATTATAATCAAACAGATGCCCCATCGCATACAGCGCTTCATTTTTCAATGGAATGTGCATCATGTCATACCGAAGAGTCATGGTCACCTGTAACCTTTGATCATAATGCAACAAACTTTCCGTTGACAGGTGCTCATGCAACGGTTGAATGTCTAAGTTGCCACGCCAACGGATATGCAGGAACACCCACCGAATGTCAATCATGTCATACAACAGATTTCAATCAAACCCTTAATCCGAAACACCAATCACTTGGTTTTTCGATGGACTGTGCTACTTGTCATACCACAGAACCAGGCTGGAAACCGGCAACACTTGTAAACCATAATGATTACTATGTTTTATCCGGAGCGCATGCTTCCATAGCAACACAATGCGCAAGTTGCCACAATGGAGATTACACCAACACACCCAATACCTGCGCAGGATGTCATCTGCAAGATTATAATCAAACCACTAATCCACCCCATATAACGCTGCAGTTTTCACAAGACTGTGCTTCATGTCATAACGAGACCGCATGGGTGCCCGCAACATTTGATCATGACGGGCAATACTTTCCTATCTATAGCGGATCTCATAAAGGACAATGGGATCAATGTTCTGATTGTCACACCACACCAGGTAATTATGCTTTATTTACCTGTATTACATGCCATGCAAATCCTGAAACTGATCAGAAACATAATGGAATCAGCGGATATGTTTACAATAGTTCAGCGTGTCTCGCTTGTCATCCAAATGGAGAAGGCCAGGGAGGATTTGATCACAACACCACAAACTTTCCGCTGACCGGAGCCCATGAAAGTGTCAATTGTCTGCAGTGTCATAGCAATGGATATGCTGGCACCCCTATAGAATGTGTGGCTTGCCATGTTGGAAATTTTAATCAAAGCATTAATCCCAATCACGTTTCTCTTGGCATATCCACAGAGTGCATTACATGTCATACCGCTGCACCAGGATGGAATCCTGCCACATTTAACAATCACAATGATTATTATGCCCTTAATGGTGCTCATGCCCTGATAGCCACACAATGTATCACATGTCACAATGGAGATTATAACAACACACCAACCACTTGTGTCGGATGTCACCAGGTGAATTTCAATGAGGCCAACAATCCATCACATACCACATTACAGCTTTCGACAGATTGTGCAACATGTCATACGGAGTCAACGTGGTCGCCAGCCATGTTCCCAAATCATAATGATTATTATCCACTCAATGGGGCCCATGCCGCAATAGCAAGCCAATGTGTGTCTTGTCACAACGGAGACTACAACAACGCACCGACTACCTGTGTAGGTTGTCACCAGGATAATTACAATACCACGACCAACCCACCACATATCGCGCTCGGATTCGGAACGGATTGTGCCAGCTGTCACAGTGAAACCGCATGGACACCGGCGAACTTTAATCATGATGCCCAGTATTTTCCAATCTATAGTGGTACCCATCAGGGTGTATGGAACCAGTGTTCAGAATGCCATACAACACCCGGAAATTATGCCATGTTTACATGTGTCACCTGTCATGCCAATCCCGAAACAGACCAACAACACAATGGCATAAATGGATATGTCTATAATAGCTCCGCGTGTCTTGCCTGTCATCCAAACGGCCAGGGCCAGGGAGGATTTGATCACAATGCATCCAACTTTCCTCTTACAGGCGCACACGTAGCCGTCAATTGTATTGATTGTCATAGCGGCGGATATGCCGGAACACCTACGAATTGCGACGCATGCCATTTAACAGATTTCAATCAGGCAGTTAATCCAAACCATGTGGCACTCAATTTTTTCACTGATTGTGTAAGCTGCCATACAACTGCCCCCAACTGGACTCCTGCAACGCTTTCTAATCACAACCAATATTATGTATTGGAAGGGGCACATGCGATTATCGCAAATCAATGTGCTACATGTCACAACGGGAATTACAATAATACTCCAAATACATGTGTAGGATGTCATCTCAGTGATTATAATGCGACGAATAATCCTTCTCACCAGGCTCTTAATTTTTCTACTGACTGCGCATCGTGTCATACGCAGACGACATGGTCTCCTGCAGAGTATACAGATCATGATGATGCTTACTTCCCGATCTATAGTGGCGGACACCAGGGTGTTTGGGATCAATGCACCGATTGTCATACCAATCCAAATAATTATTCAGTCTATACGTGCGTCACATGCCATACGAACCCACAAACGAATCAACAGCATAATGGGGTAAACGGGTATATATATCAAAATGCAGCTTGTTTTGCCTGTCATCCAACGGGCAATGCACAAGGTGCGTTTGATCACAATGCATCCAATTTCCCATTGACAGGAGCACACCTATCGGTCAATTGTGTTGATTGTCACTCGGGAGGATATGCCGGTACACCAACAAATTGTGACGCATGTCATTTGGCAAATTTCAATCAGGCAAGCAATCCAAACCATGTTGCATTAGGATTATCAACAGACTGCGCCACCTGTCATACAACGGCACCTGGATGGAATCCTGCGCTATTTCCTAACCATAATAATTACTATCAATTACAAGGAGCTCATGCAGCTATTGCTAACCAGTGTGCAACCTGTCATAATGGAAACTATAATAACACACCAAATACTTGTGTTGGATGCCACCTGAGTGAGTATAATCAAACAAACGATCCGAATCATCAAGCCGCGCAATTTCCAACGACCTGTGCAACGTGTCACTCCCAAAATGCATGGACACCTTCAACATGGGATCACGATAATCTTTATTTTCCAATTTATAGCGGATCTCATCATAATGTATGGAATCAATGTAATGACTGCCATACGAATCCCAATAATTATGCAGTTTTCACTTGTGTCACCTGCCATCAACAAAGCCAAACAAACAATGATCACCAGGGAGTCAATGGCTACCAGTACAACAGCAATGCCTGCTATAATTGTCATCCAAATGGACAAGCGGATTAAGAGCTATGAAGGAAACAAGGGTTAGACGCATACTTATAGCCATGCTGCTTTTTATGAGCGGAATAAATGTATTCGGGCAGAATGCAACCACGGATACTATTGGAGGGGAGGTTTCGTACAAAACATCTCTAAGCATTTATGTAAAATTTGAATCTACCAAAGACATAAAAGTTGGAGATACATTATACATGTTTAGTGGGCAATCAATATCACCCGTACTAATCGTAAAATATATTTCATCAACATCATGCGTCGGAACTCCACTGACAGACCAGACTATTGAAAAGGGAGCGAAGATCATAGCCCGGGTACAGGCAAAAAAAGAATCCCCACAGGCGCCAGTCATAACCCACGAATTGAATCCGGATATAAAGGAAGCCCAGGGTATAACAGAAGCAGAAGACATGAAGGCCACCCAACCTCAAAAAAAACCTTCAAAAAAAATAGAAAAACTACAAGGCCGTATTATGGCAGCCTCATATCTCAATTATTCTGATCATCCGCAATATGATAAACAACGGATGAGATATACACTCACCTTCAACGCTAACCATATAGCCAATACAGGCCTCTCCGCCGAGAGCTATATATCCTTCAGGCACACCCTCAATGAATGGCAGGACGTAAAAGACAATTTCAAACAAGCCTTTAAAATATATTCTCTTGCATTCCAATACGACGTGAATGAGAGTACTCGATTTTGGTTTGGGCGCAAAATAAATTTCAACATATCCAACATTGGCGCCATTGATGGAATTCAGGCTGAGAAAAACTGGAACAAAACACTCGTTGGTGTTTTTGCTGGTACAAGGCCGGATCTTACAGACTATGGTTTTAACTTTGATTTAAAACAGTATGGTGCTTATGTGGGCAATACGATAGAAGGAAAAAACGGAACAATCCAAAACACACTGGCTATAGCCGAACAAAGAAATCATAATTCGACGGACCGCAGATTTGTTTATCTCCAGCATTTGAACTCAGCCATCAAGCGCATCAATATATTTACTTCGTTTGAATTTGATCTTTACAAAGTGGTCAATGAAAAACCCAAAAACACTTTTGATATAACTAGTGTATATTTTTCATTACGCTATCGTGCCTCTGATAAGCTTTCTTTGTTTGGCTCATATGATGCACGCAAAAACATTATTTATTACGAAACGTATAAAAATTTCATTGACCAATTGCTTGAAGATGAAACCCGCCAGGGATTCAGATTTAGTTTCAACTATCATCCATTTAAAAAAATAACCGTTGGGTCAAGTGCCGGATATAGGTTTCAAAAAGGCAATCCTTCGGCCTCAATAAACATGAACAACTACCTGACGATATCAAGAGTACCCGGACTAAATGTTTCGGCTACAGTATCCGCTACACTTATTCATTCCGTGTATCTGGACGGACTTATTTATGGTGTCCGCACATCACGGGATATCATCAATGGTAAGCTGTATGGCGAGCTCGAATTCAGAGTGGTGGATTACAAATATAAAAGTGTTGAATTTCCTTTAAAACAATACATCGCAGCTACAAGTTTATCCTGGAGAATGATGAAAAAACTCTCGTTTGCCTTTAATTATGAGGCCGAAATTCAAAACAAGAAAGTAACCAGCAGAATCTACACCAATATTATTCAGCGATTCTGATAACACCAAGTGAACCATTAAAAACGGAAATATTTCATAGCTTAAGGCAATAAATAACAAAATATATATGAAAAAACTTTTATTGGCAATCGGAATGACAGGCATGCTTATGGCATGTAATTCCAAACCGAAAGTGATTGAGTCTGACAGCTCAACTCCCGGAACCGAACAACCCATGGTCGACGAGTCGGCCACCAAGCTTCATAAAGTCGTAGTGGAAGAGATCCTGAATACGACAAAGTATAGTTATCTCAACGTGTCAGAGAACGGTGAGACCTTTTGGATCGCGATTCCTAAAAAGGAAATTGAAAAAGGAGGCACCTACTATTACAGAGGCGGATTGAAGAAAACCAATTTTGAAAGCGTAGAGTATAACCGTGTATTTGAGACTCTTTATCTCGTATCGGATGTAAGCAAGGACCCGGGTATCATGGGTATGTCCGGAGCAAATCCACACGCCAACTTAAATAACACAACCCCGGCAGACAAGAATATGAAAATTGAAGCCCCACCCGGAGGAATTACAATCAGTGAATTATTCGCCAACCGAAAGAAGTATGAAGGCCAAACTGTAAAAATCAAAGGGAAGTGCATTAAGCTGAACAGCATGATCATGAATCGTAATTGGATTCACCTACAGGATGGTTCGACGAAGGATAATAAAATTGATTTAACAGTGACGACCACTGAAGATATTCCACTCGGAGCAATTGTGACGGTTGAAGGCAAAATTGCATTGAATAAAGATTTCGGTGCAGGGTATAAATATGAAATCATAATGGAAGAAGCCCAGGTCTTACAATAGTAACTCAAGCCCAAATGACAATCGTCCCCGGGAATGGGGAACACCAGTTCATAACATCATGATGAAGAAGATTTTTTATAAACTATTTTCAACCAGTGCCGGCGGGTTGTATACGATTCTGTTTGCACTGTCTATAGGCGTTGCCACATTTATTGAAAACGATTTTGGCACGAGTTCAGCGCAAAAGCTCATATTTAAGACACATTGGTTTGAACTCCTCCTCTTACTTTTTGGCATCACTATATTGGTCAATATAATCCGGTTCAGGATGGTCAGACAGAAGAAATGGACAACGCTTATGTTTCATGGCGCGATTCTGATTATTCTGCTTGGCTCTGCGATTACGCGCTTTGTAAGTTATGAAGGATCAATGCATATTCGTGAAGACAGCTCTTCAAATATGTTCATTTCATCCGACACTCATCTGTTGTTTGATGCGCAACAAAATGGAAAATCATATCGGTTTGATGAGCCGGTACTCTTCGCATCGCTCGGTAATAATCATTTCAAAAAATCATATCAAATCGGAAAAGATCTGATTGATGTAGAGCTTGATGAATTTATTCCTAACCCCGAAAAATCACTTGTAGCGATCCAGGACGGGCCACCAGTTATCAAGCTTGTCATCGCAGGAAACAATGGCAGGGAAGAATATTTTCTAAAAGAAGGAGACTATAAAAACTTAAACGGAACATGGTTTAATTTTGGAAACCCAGAGAAAGCAGAAGCCATCAATATCTATTTCCGAAATGATTCTTTGACATTCATGACGCCGGAGGTCATAACGCAGATGGTCATGGCTACTCAGCGAAAAGACACCATTTTCCCCGGAGGATATCAACCGCTTTTGGTACGATCGCTTTATTCTAATGCTAAAATAAACTTCGTCATTGGAGATTTTAATCCAAGTGCCGATCTCGTCATGAAAGCAGGGGATAAAAAAATGAAGAGCGAAAGTGTGGCCGCCTTAAAGCTCAATGTCAGTATTAATGGAAATCCATCAACGGTATATGTTTACGGCAATAAAGGCGTAGAAGGAGAGCCACAAAAAGTCACCGGAGGCAATACGGAGCTTTTGATTTCTTATGGAGCGAAGAGAATTCAACTTCCGTTTTCGATCAAACTGAGGGATTTCATCATGGATAGATATCCAGGGACGAACAGTGCATCATCCTATGCCAGTGAAGTGACACTGATCGATCCCAGAAATAATTTGAAGAGGGATCAGCGAATTTATATGAATAATATTCTCAACTATGGGGGGTATCGATTTTTCCAATCCTCTTTTGATCAGGACGAACTGGGCACTGTGCTAAGTGTAAATCATGATTACTGGGGAACAAAGATTTCTTATCTGGGCTACATTATGTTGACGTTAGGATTCGGACTTACATTATTCAATAAAAAGAGCAGGTTCAGAGAGCTTTCTAACCGTCTTAAAGATATACGCCTTTCAGAAAAAGCAGCTACCGGAATGATATTGCTGCTGATGTTTATGTTACCGGCAAAACCATATGCGAATAACGTCAATGAAATTAGTCTTCATCCGATATTAAAAGAGCATGCTGATGCATTTGGACGATTACTAGTGCAGGATCAGAAAGGCAGAATGAAGCCAATGAACACGGTGACGAATGAAGTGTTGCGTAAGGTATCGAGAAAAGAAAGTCTGTATGGATTGAGTTCTGACCAGGTTTTTCTGGGCATGATGTTATACCCGGAGGAATGGACTCAGCAACCAATGATAAAGATTGGAAGCCAGCCAGATATAAGAAAGCTCATTCCGTCGAAAGGAGAGTTGGCGTCTTTCAATGATTTTTTTGCCACTAACGGACAGTATCTTCTCAACGAACAAGTACGGCGTGCATATAGCCTGCAAGCTATAGACAGAACGCTATTTGACAAGGAAATCATGAAAATTGACGAACGCGTCAATATCCTGAATATGGTATTCAATGGAAGTATCGCCCGCATTTATCCTGTGGAAAATGATCCTTCAAAACCATGGTTGACGCCGGCTGATGTTATTCAACACCCTGATGAATATGGTTCCGAATCTTTTGTTTATAAATTTTTTTCCAATTACGTTTCGACAGTTGTTGATGCAGAAAATACACAGGATTGGAGTGCGGCGAATCAGCAAATCGAATCCTTACATCGATATCAGCAGGAAATGGGAGGCGACGTCCTGATATCCCAAAAGAAAGTGGATATGGAAATACTGCTCAATAAGATGCATGTATTTTCAAGACTCACGATGGCGTATGGTTTGCTGGGGTTAATTTTTCTATTCCTGTTTTTTTCAAAAGTGTTTCTGCCTAAACTCAATTTAAAATGGCCGACCAGGATTGCTTTTTATTTGTTAGCGGCATGTTTTACGGCTCACGTAATAGGTCTTGCTCTGCGTTGGTATATATCAGGTCGTGCTCCCTGGAGTAATGGATATGAATCAATGATTTATATAGGCTTTACGACGATGCTTGCAGGTCTGATCTTTGCAAGGAAATCTATAGGAGGACTTGCGGCGACATCGATACTTGCGTCTACTATTTTGATGGTTGCAGGGCTGAGTTGGCTCGATCCTGAAATCACGCCATTGGTTCCGGTATTGAAATCATATTGGCTGACCATACACGTATCGATGGAGGCCGGTAGTTATGGTTTTTTAATGCTGGGCGCCATTATCGGTTTGCTCAACCTACTCCTGATGATCTTTCTGACAAAGTCAAATGAAGGAAGAATACTCCGTACCATAAAGGAGATGACGTTCGTAAGTGAAATGACACTTATCGGAGGTTTGTTTATGGTCAGCACAGGCACATATCTTGGTGGTGTGTGGGCCAACGAATCATGGGGAAGATACTGGGGCTGGGATGCGAAAGAAACATGGGCTCTCGTGACCACACTGGTGTACGCATTTATTCTGCACATGAGATTTATACCGGGCCTTAGAGGACTTTATGCATTTAATCTTGCATCACTCTTCGGATTTGCCTCTGTAATGATGACTTATTTCGGCGTTAATTATTATTTATCCGGGCTTCATTCTTATGCAGCAGGGGACCCGGTTCCTATACCACCTTCTGTTTATTATACAGCGATCACCTTTACATTAATCAGTGTGTTGGGCTATTGGAAATACAAACGGATCACAGCTTAAAAAATATCAATTTTATTTTCGGCGTGCGATTTATTTTCCGGAGACTGTTTTCATTTTGTAATATTCAATCAGCATTTCTGCTATCATTTTGGGTTTTCCATAATGGTTCATTGTTTTCTTTGAAACCCATACGAATGTTTCGAAAGAAGTAATTGGAGGAGACAAAAGCCTGAAGTGAACAAAGCGGCCATTAATAGCCTGATGGGAGAGGAGTTGCCTTACCGTTGATGAGGATTCTATCAACTCAATACCATCATGTCCTATCAACTCACCGGCAAAAGAACGAAACCGGATTATCGAAGACATTCTGATTGATTTGCTCTCCAGAAGAGGTGGTATATACAGGCCATGCCAGATATCTTTTTCTTCTCTTCGTTGTAAAAGAATCTTTCCGCGATAATGTAATACTACAAAATGAAAATATCGCTCGCGGACCTCCTTTTTCTTTGTTCGCACAGGTAAGGATTCGACAAGATTATTTTGAAATGCAAAACAATGTGTCGCAAGCGGGCATGAAGTACAAAGTGGAGATTTTGGTTTACAGACAAGAGCACCAAAATTCATAATGGCTTGGTTGAACACCGCAGGAGAAACACCACTCATAAACGCTGTTGCGATTTGGTGGATTTGTTGATGAGTAGAAGTATCATCAATCGTATTTATCACACCCGAAAACCGCGCGATCAACCTTTTTACATTTCCATCTACGACAACATGTCTGCGACCGAAAGCAAACGAGGAAATGGCTGCAGCGGAGTATGGACCAATACCCGGGAGTGCCAACAAACCTTCATACGTATCCGGAAAATGACTGTCAAGATTTTCCACGATGTGTCTTGCAGCTTTGTGAAGATTCCGGGCCCGTGTATAATAACCCAATCCCTGCCACAATCTCATCACCTGATCAATAGATGCGGAAGCAAGAGAATCGATCGTCGGGAATTGTCTGACAAAGCGGAGGTAGTATTCTGTGCCCTGTTCAATCCGCGTTTGCTGCATGATGATTTCAGAGAGCCAGATATGATATGGATCCGAACGAGAATCGGCCCAGGGCAATGGACGAGGATTGTCGCGATGCCATTGTAATAATGTACGGGCAAAAAAATTCGCCATCAGGCAAAGCTAAACATCAAATTATGTGAAACAAGATGTTTATGAGCATTCCTGATGGCGATGCCGGCCAAAGGCCGTATAGTTTAATTTTTACGGACGAGCAACAGCGTATCTTCTTTCAATCATATCTTTTAATTCCTTGCGGGCGAAAAAGATACGGCTCTTGACTGTGCCAAGAGGAAGGTTAAGCGTTTCTGCTATTTCCTGGTATTTGTGACCGAGATAATGCATCTCAAAAGGAACACGCAATGAATCATCAAGCGACTCAACCATTCCGCTGAGTTCGTTCATCATGATGTTTGATTCGGCGTTGTTCTTTATTGAGGCCGCACCACTATTGATATAGTATAGGTTGTCGGTTGAATCTATGATCGTACGGGTCTTTACGTTTTTACGATAGTTGTTGATAAAAATATTCTTCATGATGGTCAACAACCATGCTTTGAGATTGGTACCCGGGATAAATTTATCAACATTGCTGATTGCCCGAAATGCAGTTTCCTGGTATAGGTCTTTTGCCTCTTCTGTATTCTTTGTAAGCTTATAAGCAAAGGTGTGCAGAGGTCCACTTAGACTTGACAGTTGGTGGTTAAAATCAGTAGAAGACATAATGGGTTATGTGTTTGTTTACTCAAAGCTAAGCCAAGGTTCAACAGAAACCAAAAAAGTTAAACAAAAAAATGAATTTTTAACTAAAAATTAACGGCCCAGCAAGAACAATTTGTATTAAATAGCTATAAATCAAACGATTGAATAAATATTCTATTTTCATTATTAATTGAAACCTATGAAAGATATTAATGGAATTCCCCTAATTTTTCAAGGCAAAACCCTTAGGTTTTAGAAATGGATATTTCCCGACCAGCAGTCAGGGACCAAAAAAGTATCCAAAAACCCGATTTTTAAGCCGGAGATGCCGATAAAATTGAAAAGCGTTTAATTTTAATACTGCTCACCGCGGATTTGGATTTGAATTTATCAATTTGAATTTATCTTGGGCAGCAAATGATTAATGTAGCCATAATTGCCGGTGGGTCTTCAGCAGAAAGAGGGATCTCACTCAAAAGCGCCCAAACTATTGCTTCTCATTTGCGGAGCGATAAATACAAATCATGCACTATTGACATTACGCCCAATGGTTGGGTAGAAATGGCAACAGGCAAAAGGGTAGACTTAAATGACTTTTCGCTGACAGATGAAGACGGAAAGAAAATTATGTCTTTTGATTTTGCCTTTATCATCATTCATGGCACACCGGCAGAAGACGGAAAACTTCAGGGTTATTTTGAAATGAATAATATTCCACATAGTGCATGCGGTGTATTGACAAGCGCTCTTACGTTCAACAAGCAGATGTGTAAAGACTATCTGAGACAATTCAATATTCCAATGGCAGAGAGTATGATCGTAAAATCTGTTGTTACGCGAGCAGATATTGAAAGCAAAAAAATAAATCCTCCTTTTTTTGTGAAACCCAATAATAACGGATCGAGCTATGGTGTCACCAAAGTAAAAGAGTGGTCCGGATTGGAACAGGCCATTGAGTCAGCATTGAGTTATGATCATGAAGTAATGATCGAAAGAGCATTGGTTGGATCTGAATTTTCCTGTGGTGTTGTGAGACAGGGGCCAAAACATCATGTATTCCCGATCACAGAAATTATTCCGAAAGGAGAGTTTTTTGATTATGCAGCCAAATATGAAGGCGCGAGCCAGGAGATTACACCGGCAAGACTTACTGAGGAATTGGCTATTCAATGTAAAGAGAGATCCGAATTCCTTTATCAAACATTGGAGTGTCGGGGAATGGTGAGATTTGATTACATTTTAGAGAACGGAATATTTTTTTTGTTAGAAGCAAATACAACACCGGGGATGTCAGAAGCATCCATCATTCCACAGCAGGCAAAAGCATATGGATGGTCGATTAGTCAGTTGCTTGATATTGTGATCGAAGACTGTTTAAGCAATAGGCAATAAGCAATGCTTCGACCCGCTAAACTCAACCTCGTGCTACAGCTCAGCAACCGTAAGCAAAAGGCAAAGAGCAAGACCAACAGGGCATGTATTTTTTTACGCAGATTTACGCAGAATTATTTTTCAAAAAAGGGCACATCAGATTTATAGAGAAGAGAAAACAGATTGACAGTCTCAAGTGGCGCAGATTAATTGGCGTGAATTTTTTTAAATAAATCTCTGCGTCATTAGCGGTGAAGAGAATAGTAGACTAACAAGGCATGTATTTTTTTACGCAGAATTATTTTTCAAAAAAAAGGCACATCAGATTTATAGAGAAGAGAAAACAGATTGACAGTCTCAAGTGGCGCAG
>JBDUAU010000252.1:0-5233 GCA_040004485.1 Saprospiraceae bacterium | reverse complement strand
AATTGATTCTGTGTCTTTTACTTCGATTATAAGCATTCTGAATAGGATAAATTTTTAGCGGGGCAAAGGTAACTTTCTTTTATTAATCTACCAATACCCCGCCAATCTCGTCTTTTTTGGGTGCATGAAGTGAATATCAGATTTCTATTTGCCCAGTACTTTAATCAGCCTACCTGCAGAGACTTGATCTGACTGACTCATTCCATTGACGATTGCAAATTCTTTTATACGGTCTGCAGGAACTCCCGCTGCCTGTAGTGCCTGTGTCAGCGTACCTGACTTCGCGACAGATATCACTTTAATCCTATCCGGTTTTACATTGATTTTAGCCTGGTCTTTCAGTTCCTTGAATCCTGTCATCGTTTTATCAAATTCTCTCACATAGCTCTGAAAATCTCCAGGTGTAGAAACTCCATGAAAAACATAAATATTCTGTTTGTATTGAATATACATACTTTTCACCGCTATTGATGCCGTAGCACCTGTGTTTGGATCCTGTGTATCCTGGGTAGATAATACTTCCATAGCCGCAAGGCCATTGACTGTCAACTGACGACTGTTCGTAACATTAAGTTTTAAATTATTGGCAGTGGTTGTAGCAGCAGTCTGTAAAGAATTTCCTTCAGCTATGGTAAATATCATAAGTGCTTTACCATTAGATGGTGCCATTTGTACCTGTGAAGGACTATTCTGTAGTTTCCAACTGGAAGGTATCGGAAATTGAAGTTTGAGTTCAGGATGATAAAAAACACTTGCTTCAACAAATCCCTGGCGGGGATCTTCTCCAAAAATAATCCCATCAACCATTTTAAGGTATGAATCTCTGTTGACCTTAAATTTTTCACCCGGATATTTTGCCTGCCATTCAGTAGCTGCTTTATCTACCTTATTGTATCGGTCGGCGGGATCAGGGTGCGTTGATAAAAAAGTTGGAAGCTCATTTCCTGAACCTTCACTCATTGCCTTCAAAGTTTTGAAGAAATCAGCCATCTGATGCGCATCAAATCCGACTTTCGTGGAATACTCTGCACCCAGTTGATCTGCCTGGCTTTCATCATCTCTGCTATACTTGAGAAAAAGAAGACTTAATGCAGTCTGAGCAGTATTTGCAAAGGCTGCAAATTCTTTTGACACAACCATCCCTCCGATGAGGAGAACATTCGCTACGGTGGACTTTGTGTATTGTTCAACACCATGTCTTGCGGTGATGTGTCCTGTCTCATGACCTAACACGCCCGCAAACTCAGCTTCATTGTTGAAATAAGCCATAATGCCTCGCGTAAAATAAACATACCCACCTGGTACGGCAAATGCATTGACCACAGGAGAATCAACAATGCGGTAAGTGAATTTCAAATTCGGACGATGAGATATTTTTACCATCTCCTGTCCGCGTGTATTGATAAAATCCTGTAGGGCCTGGTTGTCATACAAACCAAATTCTGCAATGACCTGAGGATCAGATTGTGCGCCAAGAGCTATTTCCTGTTGTTCGGACATCAGGACGAATTCCTTCTTTCCAGAGACGGGATTGACTGCACAGGCCGATAAAAAAAATATGAATATGAGGGAGGTCAATTTAAATATCAATGAGGATTTTCCTGATTTCATGGCAACTTTGTTTTTTTTATTTTGTCCTCTTCAACTAAAAGGAAGAACAGGTTTGGAATCTATTTATTTATCTCGAAACATTCTGATCAAATACTGACGTTATGAACTATCATGTTCAACATATTTGGGTCATTTTACCAGAGGGAATAACGATCTTTGCCTGACAGCGGAGGGACTAACACAACATCAAGTCAATGAATAAAGCAACAAAGCGTACAATTTGTTTAATGATTGTCGATATTAACCGATCTTTTTTCCTAAAACCTCATTATTCATTTGATGGTTTCACATCAGGACATAGCTAAATTGACTTAAATAAGACTCTTCACACCCCCGGAACGACGATATGGCTATTAAGGGAATCCCCAAAATAAATATTGAAACAAAACGAAACTACCTGGTGTCATTGTGGACAAGGTTTAAGATCGCTATTAGAGACCCGAAGGGTCGAAAAAAAATGTTCTTTTATGGCCTCAAAGGTATTGGGGCAATCATTTTATTATTTGTATGCCTTTTTCTCCTGACATGGGCTGGTTTATTCGGTTCGATTCCAAATAAGAAAACACTCCTGGCCATACGTCAACCTGAAGCGTCAAAAATCTACAGTGCTGATGGTAAACTGATGGGCAAGTATTACACAAAAAACAGGAATACACTTCAGTTCGATCAGATCCCTCCGGAATTTATGAATTCACTTATTGCGGTTGAAGACGAAAGATTTTGGACACATCATGGAATTGATTTCAGAAGCTGGATGCGTGTTCTTGTCAAACGAATACTTCTTGGACAAGAAAGTGCAGGTGGTGGAAGTACATTGTCTCAACAATTGGCTAAAAATTTATTCCCCCGAAAAGATTTTTGGGCTGGGTCAATGCTCATCAATAAATTCAGAGAATTTATCGTTGCTTCAAGACTTGAAAATGCATATACCAAAGAACAGCTTCTAACTTTTTATGTCAATACTGTTCCATTTGGGGAAAATATTTATGGCCTTGACGCAGCAGCGGATCGTTACTTCAGTAAAACAGCCGATACGCTGGCCATTGAGGAAAGTGCATTATTGGTTGGCTTATTAAAGGCGACAAGTTATTTCAATCCACGTAACTTTCCAGAACGGGCTATACAGCGCCGGAATGTAGTACTTCATCAAATGGAGGTAAATGGGATGATAGATTCATTGATGTATGATTCATTAAGTCGTATCCCAATAAAATTGAGTTATCAGCGCAATACAGACTCTGAAGGGATCGCACTTTATTTCAGAAATCAATTACGACCAATATTATTGGAATGGTGCAAGACACACAAGAAACCTGATGGAGAGCCGTACAATTTATTTGTCGACGGTTTGAAAATCTATACAACTATTGATTTTGGCATGCAGCAATATGCTGAGGAAGCTGTCAAAGCTCATGTTGCAGAACTTCAATCCGTTTTTGATAAACAATTTAAAGATTATAAAGAATATGAAGCACCTCTGGATGACCTTATGCAGAGGTCCTCAAGGTATCAGGCCTTTATAAAACAAGGATTCAGTGAAAAAGATATCAGGGATTCATTCGATCTGAAGCAAAAAATAAAATGGTGGACATCAAAAGGGGTGAAGGATACTATTGCTTCGCCGATGGATAGTCTGAAGCATGATCTCCGAATGCTCCAGGGAGCATTGGTCGCCATCAATCCAAAGACCGGAGGCGTCATGGCATGGGTAGGTGGAAATGATGCCCAACAATTCAACATTGATTATCTGATCACACCACGTCAGCCTGGATCTGCATTTAAGCCCTTACTTTATGCTACAGCACTTGAACAGGGAATAAGTCCATGTTCTTTCTATCCAAATGAATTGCATACATATGTGGTGAAAAATGAAAACTGGACCCCTAAGAATTCAAATTATCAATATGGTGGCTATTATTCATTGAATGGAGCTTTAGCCCATAGTGTCAATACCATTGCGGTGCAGTTGATTTATGAAACAGGCATTGATGCAGTCATCCAGAAAGCCAGACGAATGGGGATTAAAGGAGAACTACCCAGAGTTCCGTCACTTGCACTTGGCACTGCAGAAGTAACATTACTTGACCTTGTAAGCGCATACTCAACTTTCATCACCCGTGGAAATCATCGGCCTTATATGTTAATCACCCGAATTGAAGATGCAGATGGTACCGTTTTAGAAGAATTCAAAACTCCACCAAGCACAAGTGTATTCAGTGAAGAAACTGTATTGATGATGGATCAGTTGTTGGCTTCCGTAGTAGATGGTGGAATGGCAGGAACACTACGTTATATCTACGGATTAAAAGGCGCCCTGGCCGGGAAGACAGGAACTACACAGTTTCAGTCCGACGGTTTATTTGTAGGTATGTCACCAAAATTCATTGCAGGCTCATGGGTAGGATGTTTTGATCGGCGGGTCAGCTTTAACAGCCTTCGAGATGGACAAGGCAGTAAAACAGCTTTGCCGATCTGGGGTGAGTTTGTCAAGAAATTACAGAATGATCCTGTGTATAAACCTTATTTCACAGGGTATTGGCCGGAAGAATACCAATGGGTTAAGGATTGTCCATTTACGTCAGATGGAAGTGATTTGGTTGAATTGAATCCGAGAATGGCTGGAGATACCATATCATGGCCCAGAAGATATGTCAGGAAATCAGACCAGAACAGGGGCATAGGTAAACTGATCGAGGATATTTTTGGAAAGAAGGACAAAAAAGAAGAGGATCATAAAGATCAAAAGAAAGAAGAGAACAAAGACAACAGGAAAAAGAAGAATGATTAATTAATAACTGATGCTTAACCACATAACAACAAGTTCTTAACAAAATTTCACAGCCTACTTTCGTCTTTAATAAAAACAAGGGGCTATGAAAAAGACAATTTTATTTATCCCATCTTTTATCATTTTGTTTCTGGGTCTTATTGTGCCTCTAAAGGCAAGTCATCTTGACGGCCTTTGGCGAAATGAACGCTTGCGAATTACACTGCGTATCGAACAGGGTCAGGACGGATTCAGAGCGAAACGGACTGATGAAGGGATCTGGTATAATTATATAACTGATGACAACAAGTATTTCACTGACAAGCGCGGCAACTGGTATGAGCTCATCGATGATGACCAACTTGTGTGGAACGATGTGAAATCTGAAAAGAGGATCAATTTCAACCGGGTCGATAATCGTGACTATAATCAATGGGATAACCAGGGAAATCTTTACAACCCTTATGATAATTCATATAATAATGGGTATGCCAATGGTTGGCAGAAAGAATATACTACTGACAGAACATATCATTTCGAAGGAATCTGGTACCAAAGAAATGGGAGAGGTAATATTCTGATTGAATCCTTCCATGGCGGTATCAGGGTAAAAACTGATCACCGGGGTTGGGAAAAATTTTACAGGGATCGTATTGGAAACCGATTCAGAGATGATGACGGAGATACGATCATCCTGCTTGATGATGAGACTCTACGCTTCAGAAATGAACATGGCAAATGCGAAGAAATCTATACACGTCATCGGCATAGGGACTATGACGGATATGACTGGCGAGATTAAAGATTGGTAGTTTGTTGAAATGAACAAGCCGGAGGTGAGGTCCGGCTTGTTTT
>JBDUAU010000194.1:0-5237 GCA_040004485.1 Saprospiraceae bacterium | reverse complement strand
CATCGTACACATTGATGACTTCTATACAATGAATATTTTTAAAGAATTTCATGAAAAGCCAGTCCCCGGAGATAATCAGAAACGGAAAGGCGTAATCAAAATTGATTACCACGTGTTTTCAATCTACCAGCTCGCAGCTACATTTATGGTGGACACCTTCAGCCCTGATAAATACGTCAGCCTCGCAAATGATGAAGACCCGCCTGCGCATCTTTTGATCCTGGGTGATAATATAGCTGCTCAATATCTTATACTTGAAGCGGCTGAAATGTATCACTTTGCAAACCTTCAGAAAACAAGAATTACTGTTGTGGCTGATGACAAAAGTCTGATTGAAGGGAAAATAAGATCACTTTATCCGTTCCTTGAAAAAACCGTCGACATACGGTATGAATACACAAGTGATTTTTTCCGTGATCCCTGTCCTGTGCCGATAGATGATATATCATTGTGTTTTGTAGCACTTGAAGAGGATGGTAAAAGTGTATACTATTCGCGCAAACTCCGTCAGCAATTGTTTATCCAGGGCCATGAAACAAAAGAAAAAAGCATTCTTTCCTTCAACCGGTATAAAAGTTTCAGACTATCACCGCCACCTATCAAAGTCCTTCTTCCCAGGACCACAGCACTCGTCAATATTTTTGACGACCTCTCTGCGGAACTGAATGCATTGAACATCGAACTGTTTAACATGGATGATGTCATCTGCAACAAAAAAACAATAGTCGATAACCGCAGGGAAGAAGATTTTATAGCGAAGCACATCCATTATGAATGGGCCAAACACCAGGCTGTAAAAAATAAAACGACTATCGGTTCTATGCAGGCTGAATGGGATAAGCTGAAAGATGCACAAAAGGATTCCAATCGCTTACCTGCAAGACATCTCCATATCAAATTGAGATTTGTAAAAGCTGAATTAAGTGATATCGAAACCGGCGAAGAATTAAATTTCGATGATATTGAAGAACAACTATGGGATAAAATAGCCAGGATGGAACATAACCGATGGAATGCAGAAAAAAACATCAATGGTTTTGTCCTGATCGATAAAGTCAATGACAGGAACCTCGGCATATTCCTCAAGGACAACCTGAAATGCCATTGGGACCTCGTACCATTTGATAAGCTAGATCATGAAACACAGGAGTACGATAAGTATACTTTTAAAATGGCGCCCATAATCGCCCAATTAAATCATAAAAAGATACTCCGAAAGCGGGCTGATGATTAGTTGGACAAACCTATATATCAACACAATACACATCTTCATTTTTATGATAGATATTTACATGATATAGGCAGACTTGAATCATACTTTTTTGATCCCGCCCCACAACCAAAATCCATTTTTTTCAATATCAACTTCAATGAGATCTGATACACAGTACCTTACACTAAGTGAAAGCTACCGTTTATACGGAAAATTGAAATTATTCGTTACTTTAACCGGATATTTCCCCCCTCAATTCAAGGGATTATCCTTCGGCAAGTAAATTTCAGGAAGCAAGAAAACGGTTCATAGTATTCGATTATGTCAACGCAAAAGATATTTTTTAGTTATTCGAGGTTTGATTCCAACTTTGCATTAAAACTTGCAAAGGATCTTCGGGAGGCCGGCGCTGACATCTGGATTGACCAACTCGACATTCCTGCAGGAAATCACTGGGATTCTGCAGTCGAAGGAGCACTCAGCAGTGCGGCTTGCGTCTTAGTCATTTTATCTCCCTCTTCCACTGCTTCCACCAATGTGATGGATGAAGTCTCATTCGCGCTCGAGTCAGGAAAAAAAATAATTCCTGTACTTCTTGATGATTGCCTTGCACCTTTCAGACTGAGAAGATTACAACGAATTGATTTCACATCCGACTATGGCGCAGGATTTAATCAATTAGTGCAGGCACTCAATCTGGCTACGACCACAGTTCCAAAACATAATGACGGAGGACAGGGGTCTCCATCCACACAGAATGCAGACACTGATTCTTCCATCACCGGTGCCACTGAAAATACGAAGTGGGAAACAAACCTATGGGAAGAAGCATGCAGGATAAATACAATCGAATCCTATAAAAATTATCTCAATCAATCACTTAAAGGTGAATTCAAATCAGAAGCAAGACTTTTCCTGAAACAGCTGGAATTGCAGCAGAAAGAGGATGAAGTGGAAGGACTTCTCTGGCAAAAAGCAAAAACAGAAAATTCAAAAAAAATATATCAGCATTATCTTGAAGAATACCCACAGGGTAATTTTGAAACTTTAGCGATAGCGGCGATCGCTGATATAGAACGTGGAGAAAAAGAAGAACTAGCCAGGGTCAAAGAGCTCGAACAAAAACAGGAAAGAGAGAGATTAGCCAAGGAGAAACAGGAAAAAGAAGCGAAGCTGAAAGAAGACAAAGAAAAAGAAGCGAAAGAAAAACTTGAGCGGGAACAGAAATTAAAAGAAGAAAAAGAAAAAGCAGCTAAAGAAAAGGAAGAGAAAGAACTGGCAAGACAAAAGGAAAAAGAACTCGCGGCTAAAGAAAAACAAGAAAAAGAACTCGCACGACAAAAGGAGAAAGAGCAGGCTTTACTTCTAAAGCAACAGGAAAAAGAAAAAGCTATGAAAGAAAATCCGGGAATGCCGCCTCCCGGAAGCGATAATAAGAAAAAAATATATATTGGCGTGGGTGCAGTAGTGCTTTTACTTGTTGTTTTTGGAATTTATAAAATGAGTTCCGGCAACAGTGATGTAACGGCCTGGAATGAAGCTCTGTCAAAAAATGACAGCACATCATTTGCTAATTACCAGATAAAATTTCCTGAAGGCAAATATTATGCATTAGCTAAATCTAAGCTTGAGGTTATCACAAGGGCCAGTCAGGAAGCAAGGGATAGCCTGAAAACATCAATTGTAGTGGCTTCAGATCCCAAAGTTAAAACTCCTCCGGCAGAGAAAAACGATACGGCCAAAATCACAACACCTGTTAAAGCAAAGACTAAGCCAGAGCCATCACCCAAGCAAAAGCCTAAATTAGCGCTTGGACAAAAATTTCATGGAGGCATTATTATCACTATTAATTCTGCTGGAGATCACGGCCTGATAGCCTCAGTCCTTGAAGAAGGAAGTCTCAACTGGGAAACAGCTAACAAGGTTTGTGCAGCCTATACAACGGGAGCCTTCAATGATTGGCGATTACCTAATAAGGTAGAACTGAGCATGATGTATCTGAGCCGTCAATATCTTGGTTCCTATATTAAAGGTCCTTATTGGAGCTCAACCGAAGAAAACAGGAACAATGCCTGGATTCAAAATTTCACCAATGGGTATCAGAGCAAGAGTAATAAATCCACCAAATACGCCGTTCGCGCAGTGCAATCCTTTTAGATTGTATAGAATGGCAGCTTAAGTACTTATTGATCTTGCCCGACGAGGACATGCAAATCAACCTGATATCAATCTTTCTTCCTTTCTTCCTTTCTTAGACAGCCCCTCTTCTGACAGCTTTGGAAGCTCTATTCATCACCTGATTTCCAAATTTGGCGCTTTTGTTGATGGCTTTATTTACGGTCTTGCCTCCTTTATTTACAGCATTACCAGCTTTCAGGGCGCCTCTTCTCATTGCTCTGTTGCCCACAATCTCTGTTTTTTCGACTTTAGCAGCGACTTTATCTGCAACCTCGCCGGCAGCTTTTTTAGCCGTGTCACCAGTTTCCTTTACAGCTTTCTTAAGGGTACTCGCAGTCTTGGTGGCTGCTTTATCAACTGATTTTACTACAGATTCTGCAGCTTTCTTTACCTTTTTCTCTGTGATCTTTGCCATGTCAAATTATTTTGAAAGTTAAATAGATGTTGTTGTAACAAATATATGGTTTATTAATATGTTCATGTATTTTGCTTCAATTCCTGAAATAGAAAATTGATTAAAAAGTATACCTTATAAACGCAAAACAAAGCATGTTGTTTGTGATGCACTGAAGATTTATTGTAATGCTTTATTTGGAATAACTTCTGATTGTTATTCAAATCACAATAAGCGTAGCCCATTGAAAAGCATCCCTATCTTTGATCTGGTATAGGCTCGGACCAAATATGAAACTTCATCATTTACTTTTATTTTTCATCTTTTCGTATCTGACTATACCCGCCGTAGCACAGCAAATTAATTTGAAAGAATATAGTCATTTTGATTTTATCGCGGGCGAAAAGATCATTTTTGAGGATGATTTTCGACATGCGAATCAGGGTGATTTCCCGGCAGAATGGAGTTTGAAATCCGGAAAGGGTGCTGTGCAGAGGTTTGATGATGCAAAAGCATTTCTATTGACCGATGGTAACTATGCTAAAGTTATTCCATCGATAAAAATTGACGATGCGCTCACCGATTCATTCACAGTCGAATTTGATTTTGATATCCGCGATGAGGCGTATACGCCAGCAGTTTTTTTGCCGAACAAAGATGGCTCTGAAAGAATAATTCTTTGGGGCCCGGATATTCAGACAGGCTACTTTACAAATCAGCTATCCGGAAAGTATCCAGAAGCTGCAAACAAATTCAATAACAAATGGCATCATGCTGCCCTCTCCTATCAGAACGGACAGATCAAATGTTACATCGACCAGTATCTTGTCCTGATCATACCAAAATGTGGATTTGAACCAACGAAAATATTTTTCGGTGGTATTGCCACCCCGAAAACACCTCTCGCTTTCACAAATGTAAAAATCGCAACAGGTGGTGGAATGAATATGGCAGACAAAATAATGGCGGATGGAAAATGGATTACCCATGGTATTACATTTGAAATCAATAAACCAATTATCAAACCAGAAAGCATGGGTGTATTAACTGCAATAGTTAAAGTTATGAATGAAAATCCTGAACTCAACTATCAGGTCAGTTGTTATGGAGAAAATATTGGTGATGAAATTGCAAATGCGAAACTTTCGGATCAGCGTGCAAAGGCTTTGAAAATGCAATTCATTGCCATGGGTATTGATGCAGCACGATTGACATCCAAAGGTTATACTACAAGAGATCCGATGAACACTAATATGACTGCAGAAGGTAGCTCAGATAATATTAGCATAACGTTGAAAGGGGTGAAGTGAGTGGTGAGTGGTGAGTAGTGAGTAGTGAGTAGTGAGTAGTGAGACGTGAGATGTGAGATGTGAGATGTGAGACGTGAGATGTGAGATGTGAGACGTGAGACGTGAGTGTCTTGTCCTGCCATAGGTTGACAGTTGTGATTGA
>JBDUAU010000614.1:0-5254 GCA_040004485.1 Saprospiraceae bacterium | reverse complement strand
ATGGTTTGCTTCAGCAAATGGAATTTACCGTAAACATTTATCCACAGGATCACTAACCACGTACCAGCTTGATCCACGGAATGTAAAAAGTATAAGTAGTAATTGGGTAAACCGGATGTACCAGGATCCGAAAGGAATAATGTGGTTTTCAACACCTGCCGGTTTAAATAAATTTGACGATAAGACAGAAACCTTTACGAGATATGTCATGAATGCAAATGATTCTTCCAGTCTTGCCTGGAATGACATTTCCGCATTGTACACGGATAGCAAATCAAATTTTTGGGTTGGCACCTATGGAGGTGGTCTCCACCTGATGGATAAGACTAAAGGTACGTTTACAAGGTATCAATGGAACGCATCGGATAGCACTAGTCTCAACGGCGATATTGTAACATCCATTTTGGAAGGTGATACTAATGATCTATGGATTGGTTTATGGGATACAAGGGGTATCAGCAGGATGGACTATACAACAAAAAAATGCAAGCGATATCTGCCGGGCATTTCCGTTTGCTCCATTTTAAAGGATAAGGAAGGTTCGATCTGGGTTGGAGCTTCAAGCAATATTTACAAGTATGACAAGCTCAAAGACACATTCTCATTATATAGGGTTGGTGATGTCCCTGTGTCGTTCAATGAAATGAAATCGATGCTTATTGACAAGAAAGATAATCTTTGGATTTTTTCCATTTCCGGTGTCATTCGGATCAATGAAAAGAAGGATCAATATATCATCTATGGAAAACAGAATGGTTTCACCGCTGAAGATTATCCATATACTTCAGCAAATCTTATGAGCAATGGCCAGATTAAAGTAGGCTCAAATGAAGGATATTACTCTTTTTTTCCTGATCGATTAAAGGTTCCCACGGGAAGCCAGCTGCTATACATCAGTAACTTTTATATCAATGGTGAATCGATACAGTCCGGGCCGCATAGCGAATTGTCCACTTCGCTGAAAGACATCAAAGAAATCCGGCTGTCGCATGATCAGAATGTGTTTTCGGTCACTTTCACCTCCATAGATTATAGTCCTGAAGAATCCAAATTATTTTTTTATACACTGGAAAATTTTGACACGGATTGGAAACATGCCGATCCCAATGGACAACTCTATTACTTCAATATACCACCTGGTACCTACAAACTCAGAATCAATTCCACCAATACCCTGTACGGTACCTGGGAAGAAAAGGATATCACTATCATCATCTCTCCTCCCTGGTGGAAATCATGGTGGGCATACGTACTATACACAATAGCAATCATTGTATTGGCATTGTCTGTGCATCGTTACTTTAAGACACAGGTCATCAAAGCAGAACGAGAAAGAAACAGGGCTCATGAACTAGCCCAGGCAAAAGAAGTCGAAAAAGCCTATCATGAGCTAAAGAATACACAGGCACAATTGATCCAATCTGAAAAAATGGCTTCACTCGGGGAGCTTACTGCCGGCATTGCACACGAAATTCAAAACCCGCTCAACTTCATCAACAATTTCGCTGATGTCAATGCTGAACTTATCGATGAATTGAACCAGGGGATAGCAAATGGGAACATGGAAGAAGTGAAATCCATTTCCTACAATATCAAAGAAAACGAACAAAAAATAATCTTTCACGGCAAACGCGCCGATTCTATCGTAAAAGGTATGCTCCAACACAGTCGCGCGAGCAGCGGCAAAAAAGAACCTACGGATATCAATGCACTGGCTGATGAATATCTACGGCTTGCTTATCATGGATTGCGTGCAAAAGACAAGACTTTCAATGCGGGTATGAAAACGACTTTTGATGATAACCTTGGCATGGTCAACATTATTCCACAGGACATCGGCAGAGTGATTTTGAATTTGATCACGAATGCTTTTTATGCAGTCAGTGAAAGGAAAAAGAACGCGATTCTCCACCCTGGCCCCCTAAAGGGGGAAGAGGCATTCGAACCTCTTGTCTCAGTTACTACGAAACTTATTTTACCCCCTTTAGGGGGAAAGGGGGGAGAAGGAATCATGGCAGAAAGGGCCACAGTTGAACTCCGCGTCTCCGACAATGGTAGCGGCATTCCACAAAGTGTTTTAGATAAAATCTTTCAACCCTTCTTTACCACCAAACCCACGGGGCAGGGAACGGGCCTTGGATTAAGCATGAGCTATGATATCGTCAAAGCACATGGAGGTGAATTGAAAGTGGAAACAAAAGAAGGAGAGGGAAGTGAGTTTATTATTCAACTACCAATTGTCTGAATCACGAATTAATAGCATTACACAGATTTAGGTAATGTTCAATTATTAACTATAATCTATAAACTAATAAATGCAGGCAAAATCCATCCAGGGCAATTCCCCCGAAGAAATAAAAGCTGCCCTTCAATTAAGTATGGCTGACGGATTCACCCCTGCCCTTGCGATCGTATTTATTTCTTTACACATGGATGTGCCAGGAACCATGGCTGTGCTTGAAGAAGTGGGGCTGACTATTTTTGGAGCAAGTACAGCTGGTGAGTTTACAGACTCCGGAGTTGGACATCATTCTGCAGCCATATTGCTTTTGGATATACCTGCAGCCTATTTTCATATTACGTTCCGGGCATACAACGCAGGGGAGGAAAAAGAAGTGGCAAAGCAAATCGGTGCGGAAGGAAAAAAAATTTTCCGTCATCCGGCCATTATGATCACTACATCTCATCTCGCCACATCAGGTGAAGACGTGATGGAAGGTTTTACAGATGCCCTTGGGACGGATGTAACGATTATCGGCGGTGTAGCCGGAGATGATATGCTTATGCAAGGTGGCATTGTTTTTACAAATCATTTCTCGGGTGAAAGAGCCATTTGTGCACTTTTTCTGGACAAGGACAAAATTGAAGTTCAGGGCATGGCGGTCTCAGGATGGAAAGGCGCAGGCACCGTAAAAACAGTGACCAAGAGTGAGGGCAACTGGATTGAGACCATTGATGATCAGCCTGCTCTTGATATGCTTATTAAATTTACGGGCCTCAAGGTTGATATTGACCATGAGCGGAATCTCCTGACCCAGATAGGTTTGTCTTTCCCGCTACAGGTGATCCGGGAAAAAGGTATTCCTACAATGAAGCCTCCTCTGATGTATAACCGGGAGACTAAGGCCATCATGACTGGTGGAGTCGTGCCTCAGGATTCAAACATCCGTTTTTCATTGCCTCCGGATTTTGACGTGATTGATACTGTAATCGAAAGCGCAGAAAAGATAAAAAACAGTAATCTACCTGATGCTGATGCCATGATCATCTTTTCCTGTATTGGCAGGTTAAGTGCATTAGGTCCGCTTGCAGAGCAAGAGATCAATGGTCTCAAAGAAGTCTGGAACGCGCCCTTAGCTGGCTTTTTCACCTATGGGGAGTACGGACGAACAGAAGGCGGCAATCTTGATTTTCACGGCACGACATGCAGTTGGGTGGCTATAAAGGAGAAGTGAAAAGTGAAGAGTGAAGAGTGAGGAGTGAAGAGTGAAGAGTGAAAAATGAAAGTGTGAGAAATAAAGACTAACTAAAGTCCCTACCCAAAAATATATGAAAGCAAAATCAATAAAAGGAAATTCGCCTGATGAAATAGCAGCTGCCCTTCAAGGCTGCATGACCGACGGCTTCACTCCTACCCTGGCGATTGTCTTCCAATCTATTCATCAGGACAGAGACGAAATTTGTAAAGTATTGGATGATGTTGGGATTGCCATATATGGGGTGACAACGAATGGCGAATTTATCGATGAAGAAATCGGCAAAGGTTCTATAGCTATTTTATTGCTCGACATCAATAAGGAATATTTCAGCATCCTATTTGCAGAATATCCAGATAAAAATTACAAAGAGATCACACAGGTGTTGGCAAAAAAAGCCCTGGAGAAATTTGCTACGCCAGCCTTTCTGATCGCCGGGAGCAACCTGGAAACAGATGCAGAGCAACTACTTTATGGATTTGAAGAAATCATAGGTAAACAAGTCAATGTGTATGGAGCTATGGCAGGTGATGATTTCAGCTTCACCGAACAATTTGTATTTACCTATGGCAAGTCAAGCAACAGAGGAATTGTTGCGATCGCACTGGATGAAAGCAAAATTATAATCAAAGGAATCGCTACCTGTGGATGGAAGGCAATGGGAACAGAAAAAACGGTTACGAAAAGTGAAGGAAACCGAATCTACACCATTGAAAATGTTCCTGTACTGGAACTCACCCAGAAATATAGTGGCATAGATAACCTCAACAAGGAGAATGCTATGCTCATGGTTGAAATAGCTACACAATTTCCATTACAACTACAAAGAGAAAAAGGCGCTCCCGTCATGCGTCCAGGTCTTGTGGTTAATTGGGAAGATGGCTCATTTATTTGCAGCGGTTCGATCCCGCAGGGTGCTAAAGTACGATTCTCCCTTCCCCCGGACCTTGATGTAATCGATAAGGTCGTAGATGGAATCGAAGGGCTGAAGGCAGCAGAGATGCCCGAGGCTGACGCTGTGATTATGTTTAGCTGTGCAGGTAGATTAATGTCCCTGGGACCGCTGATGAGCAAGGAAATCGAAGGTGTCAGAAATGTCTGGAATGTACCCATGGCAGGTATGTTTTCTAATTCGGAGCTGGCCAGAGCTACTGACGGAAACCTGGAGATGCATAATCTGACTACTTGCTGTGTTGCCTTGAAGGAAAAAGGATAATCCGATTTCCGCCTCGTTATCTCTATCTTTTCGGAGTGAATCAGTACCTGCAAGCACTTTATATATTCCTCCAGGAATCAACCCACCTGAATCCGGAGGAAAAAGCAAGGATGCTGAAATCGATCAAAGATGTTGATAAAGAACTGGAAATCGCTCTCTTCAAGCTTGACCGGACAGAAAGAGTAAAAAAGACTACCGCCATTCTTCTGGAGGAAACGATCGAAGAGCTCGAACAAAAGCGCAAAGCCATAGAAGAAACCAATGACGCGCTTACAAAATCAATGGCGGAGTTAAAGGCAGCCCAATCCCAACTCATCCAATCCGAAAAAATGGCCTCTCTCGGCGAACTCACTGCAGGCATTGCACATGAAATTCAAAATCCATTGAACTTCGTCAATAATTTTTCGGATGTCAGCCAGGAATTACTGAATGAAATGATTGATGAATTAGCTGTAGGTAATCAGAAAGAGGCGATATCGCTGGCCGAAGATGTCAAACAAAACCTTGAGAAAATATTATCCCATGGCCGACGCGCCGATTCCATTGTAAAAGGAATGCTGCA
>JBDUAU010000720.1:0-5256 GCA_040004485.1 Saprospiraceae bacterium | reverse complement strand
CTGATAGCATCGAATACTATATCTCATTTTTGAAGTCAAATTCTATTTCATTATTCAATTTAAGCAATACTAAAGAGAATCATTTTTCAATAAATAAATCAGAAGGAAATATCTTTTTTATTTTAAATATTGAAAAGGATGATCCTTTCAATCCAAATTTTTACTTAACGCACTATATCGGATATAATTGGAGAATGTATGAACCCAAATTTGAAATTGACAATATAAATGATATATTATGTAAAGATACTACCATCGGATATCAGTTAATTTATACAATCACGGTAAGTCCTTATGCAGGAATTTAGATACTGGTTTCTTGTATCTTTGCCCTTTACCAGCAAAAATGGTTATTATGAAAATAATATGCTTCCTACTGATCATCATATTCTTCAGTTCCATCCTTCAGGCTCAGCCCTGGACAAAAAATTTACCAAAAGTAAAATCCAGGTCAGAGCTCACCTTCTTTGATTATCAAAATGCCTTCTATGATTATTGGGCACCATTCCATTTAGAGAAAGGATACTACATTGAAAATGGCTTTAAGAAAAAAGCAAGAGGCTGGAAACAATTCAAACGATGGGAATATGCCATGCAGGGCCAGATCAATCCACTCACCGGTGAGTTTCCAAAAAAGACTGCACAACAAGTGGTTGATGCATTTAATTTATCCCATCCTCAACCTCGTTCTTCTTTCCCTGCAAGCTGGACATCTTTAGGTCCTGACAATTCGAATGGTGGATATTCGGGAGTAGGTCGCATCAATTGTGTTGCATTTCATCCGGGGGATATCAATACATACTGGGCAGGAGCTGCTGCCGGAGGATTGTGGGTGACTCATGATAATGGCACTTCATGGACTTGTCTCACTGATCAGAATGGCGTACTTGCGGTGAGCAATATTATCATTCCACCGGATTATGCATCATCTCATACAATCTACATCGGTACCGGCGACAGAGAATCATATGACAACCGCAGCATCGGCGTATTAAAATCTACAGACAATGGTCAATCATGGAATACAACAGGTCTGAGCTACAGCATATTTGATAATGAGATGGTGAATCGATTACTGATCGATCCAAACAATAGTGAGACATTACTTGCAGCTACTTCTGAAGGTGTATTTAAAACAACTGACGGCGGTGAAACATGGAACACGCAATTGACATCAATTGCATTCATCGATATGGAATTTCAACCAGGCAATACGAATACGATTTACGGCTCGACAAAAGATGGAAGAATATTTGTTTCCACCAATGGGAGTTCATTTGGTGCGCCTTCATTTGAAGATGGTGATGCTAACAGAATCGAACTTGCCGTTTCTCCAAATCAACCCACATGGGTTTATGCTGTCGCAGTCAATAGTGGCAGCGGACTTTATGGTGTCTATAAATCAATAAACAGCGGATCGACATTCTCACTTGTACTTGATGGAAATACAAAAAATTTATTGGCTTACGAATCTGATGGCAGTGGAAGTGGCGGACAGGGGTATTATGATCTGTGCATTGCTGCTTCTCCCACCAACGCGAACAATATTGTAGTAGGAGGCGTCAATACCTGGGGCTCATCCAATGGTGGAAATTCATGGACTCTGCTCAATCATTGGGTTGGCGAGAATGCACAGGAAGTACATGCTGATAAACATTCATTAACCTATCGAGGAAATGGCGATTTGTTTGAGACGAATGATGGTGGTGTATACATGTCACTGAACAATGGCAATAACTGGTCAGACAAAACAAACGGTATTGTCATCAGTCAGATGTATAAACTCGGTGTATCACAAACTGATGGTGGTGATATCATCACAGGACTCCAGGATAACGGAACAAAAATTCATTCAGGCGCTATTTGGTTTGATCAGATCGGTGGTGATGGTATGGAATGTCTGATCGATTATACGGATGTTGATATTCAATATGGAACGTTGTATTACGGCTCAATATACCGCACGATGAATCACTGGCAGAGTAGTGATGAAGTCACGGCTTTTGATGCTGGTGAAGGTGCCTGGATCACTCCATATATTATCGATCCTGTCAATCCTGAAATACTATATGCGGGATATGCTGAAGTATGGAAATCGGGTGATCGGGGAAATAACTGGGAGAAGATTTCAAATTTTCATGTTACGAATGGTCTTATCCAATCAATGGCAATAGCAACATCGGATCCGCTTGTGATGTACATCGCATTCAATTCCAATATGTGGAAGACAGTTGATGGTGGTGGCCATTGGACAAACACTACAAATGACTTGCCTTCATCACAGGCTGCTATAAGATATATCTCTGTAAAACATAATGATCCGAATACAGTGTGGGTTGCGCTGAGTGGATACACAAAACCTGGTGTATATGAATCGAGAGATGGTGGAATGACATGGAATGATATATCTGCAGGCCTTCCACCGATACCGGTAAATACAGTTGTGGAAAATAAATTGTTGATGTCAGACAATCTGTATGCGGGAACAGAATTGGGTGTGTATTCTAAGAGAGGTACTGAAGATTGGACACTATTTAACAATGGTCTTCCGAATGTCATCGTCAATGAATTAGAAATATATTATGCTTCGAATCCGATAGGGACGAAATTGAGAGCCGCGACGTACGGACGTGGACTTTGGGAAACATCGATTCCATTTTCATCAACGCCTGTCAGTACGCCGGAGAATGCTAATATTTGTGATGGCGCTACGGCTTCATTGACACTGCTTGAATTTGAAGGCGATGTACAATGGCAGACGTCTTCGGATGGAGTGAGTGGATGGGCTGATGTGAGTGGTGGATCAGGAGCGAATACAGAAAACTATACAACAGGAATCCTGAATGGCACAACGTATTATCGTGCTGCTATCACCAATGGAGCGAATACGATCTATTCCAATACGTCGATTGTAAATGTGAATCCAACTCCTGATGCTGCGGGACCGATCGCGGGTGATACAACCGTATGCCAGGGACAACAGGATATCGTGTATACTGTAGATCCGATAGCTGATGCGGGAATCTATATCTGGACATTACCTGCCGGAATTACGGGGACAAGTAGTACAGAAAGTATCACACTTGATATTGGTATAGGTACGCAGGGCGGTACGATTTCTGTTTTTGGAAGAAATTCAGTTTGTGATGGCGCCTCATCTTCATTTGATATCAGTGTGTCACCTCGACCTTCTAAGCCATTGATCGGTTCCATCAGTCAACCTACATGTGCAATTGCGACAGGTCAGGTCACGCTGAATAATCTTCCTTCTTCTGGCGAATGGACGGTGACAAGCATACCTGATGGAGTGACATTGATCGGGACGGGTACAAGTGCAATCATAGGTAGTCTTGAACCAGGTAATCATTCGTTTACGATCACTAATCAGTCAGGATGCGTTTCTGCAGTGTCGAGTACGATTGTGATCCATGCGCATACGTTCATGCCACCTGCACCTGTAGTCACCGTCAATGGAGATCTGCTCCATTCTGATGCACCTGTCGGTAATCAGTGGTATGATGAGAATGGAGTTATTGCAGGAGAGACTTCACCGGACTTCATAGCTCCGCAGACTGGTGAATATTATACGATCGTGACATTGAATGGATGTATGTCGGATACATCTAATATTATATACATTGATTTCACTGCGGTTGATCCTGTCGACGCCGGAAAAAATTTAAACGTGTATCCGAACCCGGTTAAGGATGAGTTGATGATAGAGATACCGGGGAACAGGGAGGTGGTTCAATTTGACATATTGAATTCTGTGGGGCAGGTAATACACAAAGGACACGTATTAGAAATAATTCTGGTTAAGATGTCAAAATTTGCTCCCGGAGTCTATGTTGTAAAGATTGGCTACCCTATTGAAAAAGAAAGAAAAATAGTAAAGGTCGAATAAAGTTTAGTTTACTATTCTTAAGTAATTTTTTCACTTAAAGCGCAAAACTCTCCCCACACTTTCTGCACGTAATCCCATGCACTTTCCTGCCACAATGCTCGCAATGAGCGCTGCCGCCCACTTCATCATCCCAGCGAACGACGCCCTGGCAATAATCACAATGCGTCTTGTCAGTGACAAATCCACAAGCCGGGCATTGGTATCCTAGGATAGGGCCTTGATCCATGATTTTATAGTTATGAAATTGATGCAGGCTTACAATATTCAGACAAGGTAAGAAGATGAATTATAATTGAGTATTAGAATAGGCGATCTATATTCACTATATTTATTTCAACATTAAAATTTTCCAGCTAAGAAAATTTTGATTGTGGGCCTTACCTCGCGCATCTGGATGCTTCTGGTCATATTTTCACAATTGAGTAAATTTTAAAAACTTATAAACCAACATTAAAATGAAATCCAAATTCTTACTCCTTTTCCTGGTATGTGCCACGATTCAGGCTTTTGGCCAACGCAAATTCAGTGCTGCTCTCGAGATTTCTGCCGGCATCTCTGAATCTACTCAACCCGGTTTTAGTTTCATTCCTCATAAAGGAGTTCAATTTGGACGCAACGCATTTTTGAAAGGAGGGTATAATTTGACGGACAAACTTGACTTCACATTGGGTGTTGGCTATATGAATATCAATGCGGTTGAGTATGTTTTCTTTGCTTCAACTGATGTCGATTTCACACAAACTCAGATTAGTCACAGGTATCTGGTTATACCTGCAGGATTTAAGTATCATTTTGGATCATTTTATTTAAACCCGGAAATAGGGATCGCCATTAGCCAAAGACATTTCATTAATCAAACGTCCTTTTTTATTGAAAATCATACATCACAGACATCAGGCTTTGGGGGTGCATCCTCAGACTTCGGCTTTAATAAAATTACTCTCCCCTTGATCCTGAATCTTGGTACCGAGTTCGATGTCAAACCTGTTAAAATTCTGTTTGGAATAAAAGCTTATTATTCACTGGATAAGATGAGTGAAATTTTAACATTTTCACGTCATTATTATGGGGTGGGTGTGATGACCGGCGTTAAATTTTAACTTATTTGAATACTGGATTTTTAGATCCCGGATCCCGGACGCACGAATCAAAATAATTCATACGACAAATAATACGATCAACTTGCTTATTGAATATTGTCCATTGCTTATTGATTATTGCCTATTGCTTATTGATTATTGATTATTGCCTATTTCTTATTGATTATTGAATATTGCTTATTGAATATTGATTATTGAATATTGAATATTGAATATTGAATATTGCATTTGTCCTCCACTTGTCAATTGATA
>JBDUAU010000097.1:0-1586 GCA_040004485.1 Saprospiraceae bacterium | reverse complement strand
CCGGATAGTTTAAACCTGTTTATTTTATATTCATTATTAGATTTTGACAACCTTCAATGAGTATGTCCCCCTTTCGCAATGATTGCGTCGCGGACGGCAAATGCAAATCATACGTCCAAACTCCCACCGGGATCTGTAGTGAACACTCCTTCATCCCGGGCAGGATCACCATCTCTCTCCTGACTTCAGTTTTTGCCTGCTGCAAAAGAACGGTCATTGAATTAGATGACTCATTGTTGACACACAAATCCGCATAGGTGCCTTTGCAACCCGCCGTCTTTTCAGAATCTTTTTTTCCTGAGAATGCTTTTATCAACTCAACCATCACCTTGCCACCTTCAATTACATTGTTGGCTGTATTGTTCGCCTGGCCGGCAGTTTTGCTACTGCATAGCAATATCACACATAGACTTATCGCTAAAGTTTTCATTGTTTTCCTGGTTGAAGTATGCAATACATGAATCTGACTGGTGATCAGATATCGGGTAGAAAAAAATTATTTCTATTTCAAAATTGCAGGATAAATATTAAATTTCCTATCTGAAAACAAGATAATTCATCAGTTAAAACGATAATATCATGTCAAAATCACACCAGATTGGCTTGATTATCCGGTCATGCAGAGAATCCAGGGGAATATCACAGGATTATATGGCGGATATGCTCGACATCGCTCAATCCGCGTATGCATATCTGGAATCCGGTAAAACATCCTTGAGTGTGGACAGGCTAATGCGTATCACAGAAATTCTTGAACTGGATATTCATCAGGTCATTGATGAAAGTATGTTGGTACATCAACATGCGCATCAGACCGCCATGCACCAAGGCGATAAAATTCTTTACCATGACACTAAAGAAGTATACGATCAGTTGATCACAGAACTTCGAAGTGAAATCGAATTTTTAAGAAGCCTTATCAAAAAAGAATAATCAAATTTGAAATCGATTCAGACCGTTCCCCGGTTTCGCACTCTCCACAAAGATATTACCATTCTGAAAGGGAGGATGAGACCTGCTATGATACTACCTACGCCAAAAAAAATCATTTCACCTTTCATGTAGTTCATTATGCGGGTCTGTGCGTTTACATTGAGATGTTCAACCAGTGTTTGTAAACCTTTTTCATCCAAAAAATTATGAAAGTCACTTAATGCGGTAGTTAAAATAAAAAAGAGGATTGCAGAAACTGCAATTACAAAAACCTTGATCCATTTTTGTCTTGCAATAAGTGTGGTGGGAAGTAAGAAAATATAGCGTGAGAATGTCACGAAGGCAGCTATGAGAATAACATTCTGAAAAAAGAAGGGAAACAGTGGTGCATTAATCCAAATGGGAAATATGATAATGGCTGCCAGAATAAAAGTGAATGCCCACCAGATAAGTTCTATGTTTATTTTATGTTTTACGACATGATCCATTCTGCTGTATCGATTATGGGGACTGAAATTGGATTGAAAAGTACGCAGTCTGTGTTTGGTATTAAAAATAAAAAAAGGTCTGCTGATTTACATCTGCAGACCTTACGTTGTAAAGATAGGCGGCTACCTACTCTCCCACCTTGCGGCAGTACCATCGGCGTGAAG